>CBDVDU010000006.1:0-27594 GCA_965372825.1 uncultured Gammaproteobacteria bacterium
GAACCACCACCAGAAAGCAAACCACCACGATCACACCTTCGTGTTGTAAAATAAAAGTTCACTGTATAAAAAAAAGCCTGAGTTTAAATAAATAAACTCAGGCTTTTTTATGCCTCATATTATAAAACGTTTAAGTTTTATCCAGCAAAGTTTTGCCCTGCAAATTCCCAATTAACCAATTCCCAATAAGCGGCCAAATAGCTAGGGCGAGCATTACGGTAATCAATATAATAAGCGTGCTCCCACACATCACAAGTCAATAAAGGTGTTTGACCTTCAGTTAAAGGACATGCAGCATTGCTAGTACTCACTAGCTCAATACTACCATCAGAATTCTTTACTAACCACGCCCAACCTGAACCAAAAGTTGTCACTGCACATTTAGTAAATGCTTCTTTGAATTCAGAAAATGATCCGAAAGCAGCATTAATTGCATCAGCTAATGGTCCAGTTGGCTCACCGCCACCATTGGGTGATAAGCTATTCCAGTAAAAAGTATGGTTCCAAACTTGCGCAGCATTATTAAAAATACCGCCCGAAGAACGCATAACAAGACTTTCTAATGAAGCACCTTCAAATTCAGTGCCTGGGACTAAATTATTTAAGTTAGTGACATAAGTCTGATGATGTTTACCATAATGGAATTCTAATGTTTCTTCAGAAATATGTGGTGCTAAAGCATCTTTTGCATAAGGTAAAGCAGGTAATTCATAAGCCATTTATCTTTCTCCTAATTATAACTTTCTAACAGTATTAACAGCAGTAAAAAGAAGCGCCTTAAGCTGCGTTCTTAATATCTATAATGAGTATAAATTATTACATCAATAAAAACCAAGTATTTTACTAAAGTATTCTATTTCCTCTCCCACCAAATAAAATACTATAGCTAGCTAAAGTTAAATCAAACAAACTTATTTATCGTCGTACTTAACTTTAATCCCATCCGTTTTTACCTGGGTTTTACTATAGATCGTACCTGATTTTTTCGCTTCAGTGCCTTCAACATTTACTTCCTCAGTTTCAGCATCGGCTTTGACTGGCGCATTAATTGAAGCAATGAAGTCAGCAAACCAATCTTGTGTTTTTGCCACTTGCATATCGGCATCACTTAAAATATCTTGCTCATCCGGCAAGTTTTTATAATCACGAGCAAGTTCTAATGCCACTTTACAGGCATCAAAATCACCTTCTACTGCGTGCAAACAAGCAAAATTATAAGAAGCAACACCTTCATGAATACTATCAGCAAGCGTCAATTTTTCTTTTGCTAATGCATAACTTGCCGTTTGCGCTGCACCCGTCTGCAGGGCAGCTAATTCCATTAAAGCGACACTCCAATCTAAAGCAGCGGCTAAATAGTCTGACTTTGCTACTAAACAGAAGGAAAATTTCTTACCAGCTTCTTCATAAAGCGACATAGCCTCAGCACCCTGCTTTAATCTAGCAGAATACAATAAAGCCATACCCCAGCTGTATAAGGCATCTTTAAACACCGAACTATCCGAACCAATAGACTGATAAATAGTGATAGCGCCAGCCAGTGCCTTTTCAAGCGCTACTGGGTCATTTGCTTCTCGTGCTGCCTTAACTTTTTTATTTGCTGCATTTACTTTTGATTTACCAAAAACTGAATCCAATAAGCCCATTTCTATCCTCTATACTGTGATTATTCTTATAATTATGTTCACACTCAGCGCAAGCACTGAAGCACAAAATGCATACTTTAACTGGCTATGATAAATCGAACTGCATCCAAGCGCAATTTAGCATCCCGAATATATCCATGAGAAGCAACCGCACGATCTTTTAATGCTTCTATTTCTTCCGGCTTTATACTCAGATTAAGCTGTGACAAGGCTTCTAGCCTTTTTATTTCTTCAGCAGATATTTTAAGCATGCCCGTATTAGCCTGAGAAATAACAGCCTGCATTGCAATCTCTGCGTTACTCTCTGCGCAAGCAATCATGGCGTGAATATTTTTATGCTCACTGCCCATAAATACAGTAATTTGTTCCACCTCAAACTTATGCACAAGCTCGACTAATTCTTCATGTGCAATTTGCTCAGTTAAATCTTTCTGCCCCTGATCAATCAAAATACGTATTGGAGTCGCAGGTAAAAAACGATTCAACTGCAAAGCTAAAGGTGCACTGCATTCAATTAAAAACAGACACTCCAACAAGTACTGCCCCGACTTTAGTTGCTGGTGCTTAATAACACTTAATGCCGCACTACCCACATTATCCGACACTACCAAATCCATGGCCGAGGCCACCATCGGGTGCTCCCAACTCAAGTACTGCATATCCTCTCTTGCTAGCGCGACATCCCGACTCACCGTTACAGTCACACCATCTTCAGGAACGTAAGGGAATTGCGAAACTCTTTGCGCCTGCCCGGCTTGTAAAATAGCGCAAGCTTTGGAATGATATTCAGAATCGACGCCAAAATATTCAAAAATATCCTCCATATAAGCCCATAAAGCATCAGGCTGGGATAATTTCTCAATAGTATTGATTAGCTGCTCAGCAATATCTTTACGACAAGAATTAAACTCCAACAATAAATCACGCGACTGATGCATTTCTGCCTCAACCTTGTGTATCAATGTGCGACTTGAGTCAATCAACTCCTGCAACCCTTTCTGATCATCACTTGCACAAACCTGCTCAACCGCTCCTTTTTGCACTCGATACACTTCACTAGCCGCATTACTATTTGCTTGAAATAACCCCAAGCCCTCAGCATACCACTGACACAAACTATGCTGTTTACTGCCAACTATATAAGGCACATGAATTTTAATCGTCTGCTTTTGGCCGATGCGATCAAGACGCCCAATCCTCTGCTGCAATAAATCAGGATTTTCAGGTAAATCTAATAAAATTAAATGATGTACGAATTGAAAATTACGCCCTTCACTGCCTATTTCAGAACAAAGCAAGATACGTACATGCGCATCTTCATCAGCAAAGTAAGCCGCAGCCCTATCCCGCTCAATAATACTCATGCCTTCATGGAAAGCTGCAGCATTAATAGCATACTGCTCACGTAAACTTTTTTGCAATCGTAGTGCAGTTTCAGCTTGCCGACAAATCAATAAAACCTGCTCATCGCCCAACTGCTTTATCTTCCCCACCAACCAGGCAAGGTAAATAGCATCGCTTTCTTCATTCTCAGGCTGCAATGGATATGCATAAAACTCACGCACCGGAAAACCTTGCACTACATGCCGAGAATTTCTAAATAAAATACGCCCCGTGCCATGTCGGTCAATTAATTGATCAATAACATCCTGCTTTACACCGCTAGCATTAGCATCTTGCAAAAATTTTGCGCATAAATTTTGATCTATATAGGCAGACAAACGACTCTTATCTGCTTCATTTAAAATACGCTCATGCACTATTTTCTCAGCCAACTGAGCAATCGGCTCAAACTGCCGCTCTTCCTCCAAAAACAACTCAAAACTATGAAAACGATCTGGATCCAATAAACGCAGCTGAGCAAAATGAGTTTGCTTGCCCAGTTGCTCAGGCGTAGCCGTTAACAACATCAAGCCATCAGCAAGCTGCGCCAACTGCTCAACAAATAAATAGGCATGACTCGGCATGCCTTCACTCCACTGCAAATGGTGCGCCTCATCAACGACGACCACATCCCAGTTAGCTTCGATAGCTTGCGCTTGTCTATGAGGGTTTCTCTCAAAAAAGTCCAAACTACAAAGCACTAACTGCTCACTCAAAAAAGGATTATCCTCATCTATCGCCAAGCAGCGAGACTCATCGAAAAGACTAAACTTTAAATTAAAGCGGCGTAGCATCTCAACCAGCCACTGATGCAACAAACTCTCTGGCACCATAACCATAATGCGCGAGGACAAGCCCATCTGTAAGCGGTGATGCAAAATCAAACCTGCCTCAATGGTCTTACCAAGCCCCACCTCATCAGCAAGCATTACACGCACCTTGTCTCGTCGTGCAACTTCATGGGCGATATAAAGTTGATGCGGAATTAACGAGGCGCGCGCACCAAGCAATCCTTTCGCATCACTTTTATGTAGCTGATGTAAATAATTCCAAGTTTGATAGCGCAACGAAAACCAACGACCCGACTCAGCCTGACCAATAAACAACTTGTCTTGAGGCTTATTAAATTGCGAATGATGACTTAATTCCATCTCATCAATCAGCACAATATTACCGTCCTCAGCTATCGCATGATAGCGCAAAAGCCCCTGCTCTTCAGTCACAGATTTAACCGTTAAATGGTCACCGTCTTCCGTTTCAATTTTATCATCCGGTAAAAAGCGCACACGCGTCAAAGGCGAGTTATCTTGCGCATAAACTCGATGCTCATTACTCGCTAGAAACAAAATAGTCACCCGATTAGCTTCCGTTGCAAGCACCATCCCTAACCCTAACTCAGGCTCGGAAGCACTTATCCATCGCTGCCCGACCACAAATTCACTTATTGCCATATCAACCTATTTATTGTTTTAGCCGTATTTTTAGAACATATATACAGAGTATTATAAGCTATAGATCATATGTTAAAATCAAAAAATACAGTATGAAAATAACACCGACCACTGATTCTTTTATGTCCGATAAAAACAAAACTGCACACCCCTAACGCGCATAATCAATCCCCACTCGCAAGATATACGGTATAATAATTTCTCAATTACAAGCCCATAATCTCTAACCAGTAATTTATGTATGTATACTAAGTTTTACGGTCTTACAAAAAAACCATTTTCGCTAATTCCTGACCCTAGCTTCCTGTATTTAAGCGCGAAACACAAAAAAGCGCTAACCACATTACAGTACGGATTAGTAAGCCAAGCAGGATTCACCGTTATAACGGGTGAGATCGGATCTGGAAAAACGACACTGGTACGTAGCTTATTAGAAAAAATTCAAGCTCAGTGCGAAGTTGGCCTAATTACTAACACACACAGCGCATTTGGTGATTTATTAACTTGGGTTTTAGCGGCGTTTAATATTGAGTCCACTGCGTCTAATAAAGCGGAACGTTACCGGGATTTTGTTAAGTTCATTACCGAAAAAAGTAACGCAGGAAAACGCGTAGTACTCATCGTCGATGAAGCACAAAACATGGACATCCAAACCCTGGAAGAGTTACGCCTACTGTCCAATATTAATACCGGCCAAGAAATCATGTTACAACTGGTACTCGTTGGCCAGCCTGAATTAGTAGACAAGCTTAACCAGCCCGAACTGGTACAATTTTCCCAAAGAATCTCAATAGAATATCACTTGAATGCATTGAGCTATGAGGAAACAGAACAATATATTGATTTCCGTTTAAAAGTAGCAGGCAGTACAGAATCTATTTTCCATCCTTCCGCTTGCGCAGCTCTTTTTTATTATTCTGGCGGCGTACCACGCTTAATTAACAATCTTGGCGACCTTGCCTTGGTATTTGCTTTTGCTGCAGATAAAAAGAAAATTAATTGGAAAGTTATTGTCGATGTCGTTAGCGAACGCACTACCGGCGGCATCAAGCGCTTTGAAGGCAAAATCTGCCTATCTCCGAATATTATTGAACGCGCTGCTGAAGCTGAAAAATTACGCCGCGCTTTATTAGAAGAAACCGGCGTAGATATCTCTAAGAGCCTTTAAATACAGTGACTGGCGAGAACCCAATAATCTCCTGAATGAAACTTCCGACTCGTAGTCGGCACAAAGTGAAATACAGGAAAGAAGCATATTTCATCACCCCCCTAAGGAATGCATATTAAATAAAACCCGAAACTTTAGATTATGAAGCACCAAAAGTTAATTTAATCTCTATCAAACAGACATAAAAAAGGCGCCTAATAGCGCCTTTTTTAATTCACTACTAAGAACAAGTCCTTATGATAGCTTCTCTTTAATACGTGCTGCACGACCTGACAAGTCGCGTAAATAATACAATTTCGCTCTACGTACTGCGCCACGACGCTTAACTTGAATATCTCCAACTAAAGGGCTGTGTGTTTGGAAAACACGCTCAACACCTACGCCATGAGAAATTTTTCTAACTGTAAAAGCTGAATTCAATCCACGATTACGCTTAGCAATAACAACACCTTCAAATGCCTGCAATCTTTCGCGCTCGCCTTCTTTTACTTTTACTTGCACAACAACTGTATCGCCAGGGTTAAACACTGGAATATCTTTTTTAAGCTGCTCTGCTTCCAATTGACTAATAATATTACTCATTACTGTACCTATTTATACTTCAATTCAATTTTAAATTCGTTTAACAACGATTGCTGTTCCGCCGTTAATTCTTTATCAAACAACAAATCGGGTCTTTTCTGCCAAGTTCGCCCCAATGACTGTTTCAATCGCCATTTTGCGATATCCTTATGATTACCGCCGAGTAAAACCCTCGGAACAGCTTTATCCTCAAACAACTCAGGACGTGTATAGTGCGGACAGTCCAATAAACCATCCATATGAGAATCCTGCTTAGCAGACTCTTCATCACCCAATACTCCAGGCAGAAGTCTTGAGATCGCATCAATGACAACTAGCGCAGCTAACTCGCCGCCACTAATAACAAAATCACCTAACGACCACTCTTCATGACACTCATCTTGTATAAAGCGCTCATCAATCCCTTCATAGCGCCCCGCAATCAAAATCAGCTGCTCTAAAGCAGTATTTTCATTTAACAGTTGCTGTGTAATTGGCTTACCCTGGGGACTTAAATAAACAACTTTAACTCGCTCTTTACTAACTGATTGCTTAGCATTATCAACAGCATCCTTTAATGGCTTATATTTCATAACCATACCAGGACCGCCGCCATAAGGGCGATCATCGACTGTTTTATGCCTATCTAATGTATAGTCCCGAGGATTCCAAACAGCTAAATCAACTAAACCTTGCTTTATTGCGCGACCAGTAACCCCATTCATAGCGCAATCAAGCACCATTTCAGGAAAAATTGTCACTACATCAAAACGCATTAAAATTCAGCATCCCAATCAACAACCATGACGCCAGCAAGTAAATCTATACTTTTTATCGTTTGCTCTTGCAAAAAAGGAATCAAGCGCTCCCTTTCTCCCATCACAACGACAACATCATTAGCCCCAGTTTCCAGCATCTGCTTAACAATACCAAGCTCGACACCATCAACGGTACTAACTTGCAGTCCTATTAGGTCGCTCCAATAATATTCGCCTTTTTTTGCCTTAGGCAATTGTTCCGGACGAATTAATATTTCCCAACCATTCAGATCAGCCGCGCCATCCCTGTCATTAAGACCATCCAAGCATGCTACGACTGTTTTTCCATGCCGACGACCATCAACAACCTTAACTTCCTTGCTATCCTTGCCCTTTCTTAAGGTCCAAGGAGAGTAAGTCAGTATATTTTCACGAGGCTCCGTATAAGAAAATACCTTTATCCAGCCTCGGACACCAAAGATACCGGAGACTAAGCCAACACTAATAAATTCCTCAGCCAACCTTTTAAGCAGCTACTGCTGCTTTTTTCGCATCTTTAATCAACTTAGCAACACGCTCAGAAGGCTGTGCACCCTTAGATTGCCAATGAGCAATACGCTCTGCATCTAATATCAATCTTTCTTCCGAGCCTCTTGCTAAAGGATTAAAATATCCTAAACGCTCAATATAACGGCCATCACGACTATTTCTACTATCAGTCACTACAACATGATAAAAAGGACGATTTTTTTGCCCACCTCTGGCAAGACGAATAACTACCATCTAGATTCCTCAAAAATTACATTTAACCAAACTTAATCGAATTATTTTACGCTTTTTAATCATTATGTGAAGCCAAAACTATAAAAAACATTTCTCTCCCTAAAAGTTTTATAGGCAATCACCTAAAAATTACATGCGCATACCTTTCATATTACCTTTAATTCCGCGCATCATATTAGCCATATTGCCTTTTTTAAAGCGCTTCATCATCTTTTGCATCATCTTAAATTGCTTCAAAACACGATTAACATCCTGCAACTCCTGCCCACAACCAGCTGCAATACGCTTTTTACGATTGCCTTTAATTAGGTCAGGGTAACGCTTTTCTTGATTCGTCATAGAACGAATGACTGCAATTTGTCGCGCCAATTCTTTATCATTTACTTTATCGCGCATTTCCTGCGATACATCATTAATACCCGGCAACTTATCCATCATTGCACCAATTCCGCCCATACTTTCCATTTGTTCTAGTTGCTCAACAAAATCAGCCAGGTCAAACCCTTTGCCCTTCTGTAATTTTTTAGCTAATTTTGCCGCTTTATCCTTATCAACTTTTTGTTCAATATCTTCAATCAGGCTGAGCATATCCCCCATGCCCAAAATTCTTGAAGCCATTCGATCTGGATAGAATGGCTCTAAAGCATCGGTTGTTTCACCAACCCCAACAAACTTAATCGGCTTACCAGTAACATGACGAATAGATAAGGCCGCCCCACCACGCGCATCACCATCAGTCTTAGTAAGAACTACACCCGTTAGAGGCAGTGCATCATTAAAAGCTTTTGCAGTTGTCGCCGCATCCTGCCCCGTCATACTATCTACAACAAACAAGGTCTCAACTGGATTAATAGCCGCGTGCAACTCCTTAATCTCAGACATCATTTCTTCATCAATATGCAAACGACCTGCAGTATCGACAATAACAACATCTAAAAATTGCTTCTTTGCCGCCTCAATCGCTGAAGTAGCAATTTCCGCCGCCGTTTTAGTTACATCAGTATCAAAAAATGTGAGCGACAAATCATTAGCTAGCGTTTCTAACTGCTTGATCGCTGCTGGGCGATAAATATCCGTACTAACCACGCCGACCGATTTCTTTTTATTCTCTTTTAGCCAGCGCCCTAACTTAGCAACCGTTGTGGTTTTACCCGCTCCCTGTAAACCTGCCATAAGAATAATCGCGGGAGGATTAGCTTTTAAATCAAGCTCCTCATTCGCCTCACCCATAACACTGACAAGCTCTGCTTGAACAACTTTAATAAGCGCTTGTCCCGGCGAGAGACTCGCCTGCACTTCTTGGCCTAAAGCGCGCTCTTTTACTTTCTCAATAAAGGCACTAACAACAGGCAGCGCAACATCAGCCTCAAGCAAAGCCATGCGCACTTCACGCATCGTCTCTTGAATATTTTCTTCAGTCAGGCGACCTTGGCCACGAAGATTTTTTAAGGTTTTACCTAAACGATCGGTTAAATTATCAAACATAATCAGTACTAGAACTCACTATAAGGCTGGCTAAGATCCACTTAATTCCAATTAAATTAAACTCATCCCATCACAGCATCTAAAATTACTTTATCCTGCCATTATCCTGAAATTTAAGGGCACGGTAAACCATCAAAACTATTCTTTTATATTTAACGCATGTAATTTTCGGTACAAATGCGTACGCTCAACACCTACTGCAATCGCTAATTTAGCAACGTTTCCTTCATTTTTCTCAAAATGATATTCAAGGTAGGCTTTTTCAAACTGCTCCCTAGCCTCTTTTAATGACAACTGAAAAAAGTCAGGCACATCACTTTGCGGCGCAACACTTGCCGCATCCAAAACCGCCCCCAAAGCCGCTTTCACCTCAGTTAACTCTATATCCTCTCCAGCCCCCAAAATCATTAAGCGCTGCACTAAATTCTTTAATTCTCGTACATTGCCAGGCCAAGTATAGTTACGTAAAAAATTCTGCCCCGCCATCAAAAACTTTCTATAAGCTAATTTTTCATGGCGCACAAAATAATCGATATAAAAATGCAATAAAGCAGGAACATCCTCTCCATGCTCGCGCAATGGCAACACCTCCATCGTCACCTCATTCAGCAAATAATATAAATCTTGTCGAAAACGCCCAGCAACCACTTCGGCCTCTAATAAAGTCCGCGTCGCAACAATAACACGCACATCAACGCTCACCTGCGCCGTCCCCCCCACACGTAAAAATGAACGCGATTCTAAGGCACTTAATAGCTTTAGTTGCGTTTGCGCATCCATGCCCGCTATTTCAGCCAAGAACAGCACTCCACCATGCGCTCGCTCCAACAAACCAGGGTACACGACGCCATCAAGCTCCTTACCAAAAAACTCTACCGCGGCATTTTCGGAAGCAATACTGCCCACAGACACATCAATAAAAGGCCCTGCTTTGCGCCCGCTGTGCTCATGCAAGAAGCGCGCATACATTTCCTTACCGGTACCGCTTTCACCAACGAACATCACTTTGGTATCATGCTGAGCCAAACGTTTTAATTGCTCTTTAATTCGTTCCGCAAAAGCACTACGCCCAACAGGCTCATTCACATCAAACAATTGCTGCTTCAACCCTGCATTTTCGCGCTGCAACATATGCGCATCAATAGCACGATCAACAACCAATAACAGCCGCGCTAAGGACAGAGGCTTTTCCAAAAACTCATACGCGCCCAACTTAGTTGCTTCAACGGCGGTTTCAATCGTGCCATGCCCTGACATCATAATCACTGGCGTGACAAATCCAGCATCCTCAGTCCACTCTTTTAGCAGCGTAATACCATCCGTATCAGGCATCCAAATATCCAACAAGATTAAATCAGGCTGATGCCGGCGCTGCACTTGCCGCGCTTCCTCAGCATTCCCTGCCATATAAACAACATACCCCTCATCCTGCAGAATTTCCCGCACTAACTGCCGAATATCTGGCTCATCATCAACCACTAAAATATTTGCTTTATACCCACTCATTTCACTTAGTTTTTACCTTGCCTATCGAATACTGCTGGAAACTGCATAATAAAACCAGCACCCTGTGTATATTTACTATCTAAGCGAATACTTCCACCCAACTCTTCAATCACTTTTTTTACAATCGCCAAGCCTAGACCCGTACCTTTTGTCTTGCTCGTCACATAAGGCTCAAAAATTTGTTTGGCCTGCTTAATATCAACACCGCAACCTGTATCATATATAGCTAAGCGCACAAGCTCCGCATTGTATTGCTGTACACCTTCTAGCTTTATAGTAATCATCCCTTTACCCCCCATAGCCTCCAATGCATTTTTAAACAGATTATGCAGCACTTGCCTAATATTAACCGCATCTGCCTTAATTAAGGAAATACGCCCCTCCACTTGTAAGTCAAAACGCACATTAGGATCGGAGCTGTATAAAACCATAATCTCTTGCACCAAAGCCAACAAATCCAACTTCTCTGCTTTATTGTGCGCTGGCCGGGCATATTCAGCAAAGGCATTAACCATATGCTTCATAGCCTCTACTTGCTGAACAATAGTTCGAGTAGAACGTTGCAGCATCTCAGCATCCTCACCTTCCAGCTTAGATGCTAATTTATGCTGCAACCTTTCCGCTGATAATTGTATCGGCGTCAAAGGATTTTTAATTTCATGCGCTAAGCGCCGTGCCACTTCAGACCACGCAGCATTCTTTTGCGCTTGAATCAAATCAGTTATATCATCAAAAACAACCACCGCACCAATATAACCGCCCTCAGTAGAAAATAACGGCGAGCCTTGACACAGCAACTCCTTACGCCCTTCTGGACCATCGACCACAACATTACGCTGCCAAATATCAAATGATTTTTCCAATAAAGGCTGTACCACCTCAGTCAATCCCATTAAGTCTGGACGACCTTGCGCTAACTGCATTAAATCTTTCCCATAATAACGCATCACCTGAACATGCAAAATAATGCTTGCCGCTTGATTTGCTGTACGTATATTTAAACTCGAATCAAAACTCAAGACACCTGACGTCAAACTGGTCAGTAAAGCTTCCAAATAAGCCCGCTGACGCTCAATTTCCTGTGCGCTTTTTCGCGTCTCATCCTGAGCACGAGAGATTTGCGTCACCATCTCATTAAATGACTCTACCAAAAAGCCCAAATCATCTAGCCGCTTTACCGGCAATAATTGTCCATAAAATCCCGCCGCCACAGCCTGCGTACCGCGCACTAAATCACGAATGGGAGCAATAATTCCACGCACACTCACAAAGGCAGCTGAAATTGCCGCGAGCAAACTCATCAGCAACACTAAAGATAAAACAAGAGAAAAGCTAGTCTTCAATGAATGTCGCAAGTACATCATTTCTTGAAACCTAACATAAGCAAACTCAACCGAATCAGTTAAATCATTAATACGCTCAGGCACGGGGTAAATAACTTGTAAATAATGCGTATTTTTCGGCTTAATCGCAACGACCGTCTGCACCACCAGCTCACCATTGACCGAAGCAAGAGCGACATAATCATTACCTTGCTGCACTTGCAGAAATAAAGGAGACACTGGCAAACTAGGTAAAATATCACTCGGACTTAAACCACTAAAGCTGATGATTTTTCCTTTTTTTGACAGTAAACTAACTTCATTGACTCCCGCTATTTCACGAAAATGATCTAATTCTAGACTTATCTCCGCATCCGACTTACGACTTAAAGCTTCAGCCAAGCCCTGTGATTGCTTTAAATCCCAACGCAATCGCTGATCCAAAGAAGCACGACTTAATTCCAAAGAATCCTCCATCGCCCCATCTAACTCAACACTAAACCAACTATCAATACTTTGATGCAAAAACTGCAAGGAAAAATAAAACACCACTCCAGCCGGAACCAAAGATAAAACAATAAATAGCAATACGATACGAGTAGTTAAGCGCGAGCCGGCCTCACGCTTCTTAAGCCGCTTTGCCAACGAAACAACATTAAAAGCAACCAACAAAAACAATATCACTGTTCCCACTGCATTACTCAAGAGCAACCAAGTATACATATCACCAAGCTGCGATGTATCCTGTATCGCCGAGCTCATTAACTGTAAAGACAGCACAATGAAACTCAGCAAGATAAGCATAGATATACTAAACGGAATTTTTATTCGCACCACAACCTCTCAGCAGCCGACAAATCCCATTCTGACTCAAAATAAGCAATAGGACGCAGAGGCGCAGGTAACATTTCCCTATCAAAAGAAACATTTAACACACCAACAATGCATAGCTTAGCGTCATACCCAGTTAAGGGTATATCATCATAGGCAATCTGCCCCATATAAGTCAACGCCTCTTGAAGACCAGAAAAGCGCCTAACTTCATCTTTTTTCTCATCTTTTACGCGATAATTATTCAGCAAAGTATAATAAGCTAAGCGGTAGCGTCGCGCCTGAGAAAACAAAACACTCTGCCATAATCCACTCCAGCGCACCTGCTTAAGCTCAATAGAAACATCCCAATATAAAGGGATACCGCTATGCAATGCATCCTGAGCGCTACGACTTAATTGAAAAATCACATCAGCACGCAGTTGAGCTTTATTTTCAGCTAAAGTTAATTGCGCTTGCTCAATTTTTACAAACCGATCATCAGCATAGCCATGCCCTGACAAGCCACTTAGCAACACAATCAAACCTAGCAGAAGCGCTTTATTTTTTTTGTAAACGCGCATAATAAAAGCCATCCATAGAATCGCTACCAGTAAAAATCTGTCGCCCAATGGGACGCTTAACACCCCAGTCAACATCTATAATTAGCTCTTGGGCATCATCATGCTGCTTAAGAAATGCCTCAATCTGCGATTCATTTTCTTGCTTTAAAACAGAACAGGTCGCATAGAGTAGGACTCCACCGGGAGCCAACATAGCCCATGCAGCACATAAAATTTCTTGCTGCAAAGCCTGCAACTGAGCTATATCTTCGGCACGACGCAATAGCTTAATATCTGGGTGCCGCCTAATAACCCCTAAAGCCGAACAAGGCGCATCCAGCAGAATACGATCAAATAACTCCCCATCCCACCAAGCATCCGGCTTAGCGGCATCCGCTGTCAACAAATCAGCCTTAAGCTGCAATCGCGTTAAATTTTCCTGCACGCGCACCAAGCGTTGCGCATCAATATCAATCGCCAGCAACTGCTTTAAATCAGGCTGTAACTCCAAAATATGCGCCGTTTTCCCCCCGGGCGCAGCGCACACATCTAAAATACGTTCACCTTGCTGTGCATCCAGTAATTGCACCGCCAATTGTGCTGCTGCATCTTGAACTGATACCCAGCCTTGCGCAAATTTAGGCAATTTATCGACAACAACCGGCTCAGCCAAAAGAATACCTTGCTCTGAGTAAGCCAAAGCACTACCTTCAATCCCCTCTTCTGCAAGCATCGCCAAATAAGTCTCACGATCACAAAAGCGCGCATTGACACGCAAACTCATCGGCGGAAGTTGATTATTAGCCAAAAGAATTTGCTTAGCGTCCTTACCCCAATCAGCCTTGATAGACTCAATAATCCAATCAGGGTGCGCATAAGCCACATGCTTATCAGCCAAAGCCTCCAGCTCTTCTTGCTCGCGCAAATAGCGACGCAATACAGCATTCAGTAATGACTTAGCCCATTGCTTTTTCTTCATCACTGCCACAGTCTCAGAAACTGCTGCATGATCCTTAACACGCATAAAATTCAACTGATATAAGCCCAGCAATGCCAACGCTTTGATTTGCACATCTTTATTCTTAATCGGCTTATTAACCAGCTGATTTAAAATAAATTCCAGCCGATAATAATGACGCACCGTGCCATAGCATAAAGCTTGAATAAACGCCCGCTCCTGCACATCAACAACCTGCGGCCACGCATCTTCAAGAGCGACAGTCAAAGATTTTCCAGACAATACCTTAACGATAACATTTGCCGCCACTAATCGAGAATTCAATTCATTTTTCCTTTAAAACTTAAGAGAAACTGCATCACACAGACCATAACAATTCATGCTTTAAATTATTAATTCCTAACCTAAGGCAACTCGCAATAAATAACCTACCCCCATCTTACTAGTCTTTTTGTCCGTCTTCAGTGTTGTAAAAATAGTTACGTAGCTAGCTATGCGCCTATTTCTACGCCTTGAAGACAAACAAAAATCCTGCGCAATATGGGGGGTTATTTATTACGTGTTACCTAAATGTAAGCCCGACACCTTATGAGCATGCAAAAAAGCATCCACTTGCATACGCTTTTTCCCCGGCATTTGAATTTCCAACAAACGCAAGACACCCGCTCCCGTAGCAACATCAATATGCTTGCTATCATCCAAAATCACCCCAGGAGCAAGCAGAGCCTCAACATCAAGCACCTCCGCACGCCACACACGCATAACCTTATCGTCTAACTTTGTTTGCGCCACCGGCCATGCATTAAGCCCCCGCACCTGTAACGCCAACTCACTTGCCGTCCGAGTCCAGTTCAATTCAGATTCACTTTTTGCCAACTTATGCGCATAAGTCACCAAAGACTCATCTTGCACTTCTGGAGACAATTTATTTTCTTCCAGCAATACCAGAGTTTCACGCAAGCCTTCCGCGCCCATCACCATCATACGGTCATGTAATTCACTGGCTGTTTCTTGCGCGCCAATAGTACATACGGTTTTATGCAACATATCCCCAGCATCTAACTGCTTAACCACATTCATAATAGTAACGCCAGTCTCCTGATCGCCCGCCATAATCGCTCGATTAATCGGCGCAGCACCGCGCCAACGCGGCAATAAAGAACCATGGATATTAATACAGCCCGTTTTAGGTATATCCAAAACGCGCTGACTTAAAATCAAACCATAAGCGACAACGACCATCAGATCTGCATCCAAAGCAACAAGCTGCTCAATATCAGCCTCTGCTTTTAAGTTCTCGGGCTGAAATACTGGAATCCCTGCACTTAAAGCTAGCGATTTCACCGGTCCTGGCTGCAACTTACGTCCACGCCCTGCCGGTCGATCAGGCTGCGTATAAACTGCAACTACCTCATGATTAGAAGCCAATAACATCTGCAGTGCTGGCACTGCAAACTCAGGTGTTCCCGCAAAAATAATTTTCATCTGCTTATTTTTCTCTCTTATGCATTTTTTCCATTTTCTTTTTAATTCTTTGACGCTTTAACGACGACAAATAATCAACGAATAATTTACCTTGCAAGTGATCCATTTCATGTTGAATACATACAGCCAATAAACCATCCGTCTCCAATTCAAAAGATTTTCCACGTTTATCCAAAGCTTTTACTTTAATTGTTTCGGCACGCGTAACCAGCTCAAAAATACCTGGCACCGACAAACAGCCCTCATCAGACTCCTCTTCGCCCAAACTATCAGTAATTTCAGGATTAATTAAACAAATCGGCTGATCTTTTTCTTCACTGATATCAATAACAATAATACGCTGATGTATATTTACTTGAGTTGCTGCCAAACCCACACCATGCGCCTCGTACATGGTTTCAAACATATCATCAACTAAGTTTCCAATCGCTTTATCAACTACTTCAACAGACTTCGCTACTGTACGTAAACGATGGTCTGGAAACTCAAGAATTGACAGAATACTCACTAAACACTCCACACTTTAATTATTTATGACTGGAATTCTATCCGAAATCATCTAAACTTTATACTTTGCAAGCTCAGTGTTGCCCATTTTTTGTGAAAATTAATGTTCACAGCAGCACTCATTCTATAAATTACGATAGATCGGGATAAAATCATGGCTTCTAAAGCAATTCTAGGACTTATTCTTGGCCTTACATTAAGTCTATCAAGTTGGGCTGATGTTATTAAACTAAACCCTACCCACCCAACCAGTCATGTTGTGGTTAAAAGTGACACTCTGTGGGATATTTCGGCCAAGTTCTTACAAGACCCTTGGCAATGGCCTAATGTCTGGCGCCACAATAGCCAAATTAAAAACCCTCACCTAATTTACCCGGGCGATGTCATTACCCTTTGTTTTATTGATGGCAAGCCTATGCTCTGCGTTAATAGCCCAACAAGTGACGAGCGCATGCTTTATCCACATATGCGCGCTGAAAGTCCCGATCAAGCCATAGACATGATTCCAAACGAAGCAATCAGGCCTTACCTGACATCACCTAAAGTGGTTGATGAAGATGAATTAGCCAATGCTCCTTATATTATCGATTTTTCTGGCGAACACATTATTGCGGCAGAGGGCGATAAGATTTTTGTGCGCGCTATTTTAAAGCCTGAGTATCTTGCTTATACCACTTACCGTCCTGGGCAAACTTATACCGACCCAGATACCAATGAAATTTTAGGTTATGAAGCTGAATATATTGCCGACAATGTGATTCTCGAGCTTGGCGACCCAGCAACACTGCTTATAATCAATACTGAGAAAGAAGTACGCCGCGGCGACCGACTTATGCCTAGCTCAGAAGAGGAAGTCGCATTCAATTTTTTCCCTACACCACCAACCGAACTCATTAAAGGCTCTATTATTGCCGTGCTTAATGGCGTTCAAGAAATTGGCCAATACGACATCATTGTACTCAACAAAGGCAAGCAAGATGGCCTTAAACAAGGGCATTTACTAAGCATTATACAAAAAGGAAAATTGGTCACTGACCCTTTTCATAAAAACAAAAATGAACTAGTCAAACTTCCTGATCAAGAAGCTGGCATCGTTTTAGTATTTCGCATTTTTGACCGTGTTAGCTACGGACTAGTCATGCATGCCTCAAGAAATATGCGCGTTTTAGATATGGTACAAACACCTGAAAAATAATGTTTCAGAGCACGCGGATAGCTCAACTAAATTCTGGCTTGCGCTTTTGCGCACGCCAGGCGTGGGCAGTAAAACCTTTTTAAAATGTTTAGATTACTATACGCCGGAACAACTCTTTTCTGAGTCGCGCGAGACCTTACTTCAATTAGGATTACGCGACAAAAGCATAGACGCCATAAAAAAACCTGACTGGCAAACGGTGGAACAGGATTTAGCATGGCTAGAACAACCCGACAATCACATCCTATTATTTTCAGATACTGATTACCCGACACAGCTAAAAGAAATTCCCGACCCACCACCGATATTATTCGCGCGTGGCGACATAGATTTGATTCATTTCCCACAAATAGCTATAGTCGGCAGTCGCAACCCGTCAAGCTCTGGCATACAAATCGCAACGGATTTTGCCCACAGTTTAAGCACTGCCGGCTTCACCATTACCAGCGGCTTAGCTCTAGGCATAGATGCAGCGAGCCACCGTGGCGCTTTGTCTGCGCACGGAAAAACTATTGCCGTCACCGGCACAGGTTTAGATCGAGTTTACCCAGCCACGCATAAACAGCTTGCTACCGATATCGTCAATAATGGCGTATTGATTTCGGAATTCCCCCCAGGAACCAGCGCAAAAGCAAATCATTTCCCTCGTCGTAATCGGATTATTAGCGGCTTATGCATCGGCTTATTAGTGGTTGAAGCAGCCAAGCAAAGCGGCTCGTTAATCTCTGCGCGTATGGCGCTAGAACAGAATAGAGAAGTTTTTGCCATTCCCGGCTCTATATACAACCCATTAGCACGCGGCTGTAACTCACTAATCCGCGAAGGCGCAAAACTGGTTGAGACAACTCAAGATATATTAGAAGAGCTAGCTCACCTATTTCAACCCTCAACAACACAAGCAAGTACACCACAGATAAGTGCTCAAACCTCACTAGACCCTGAACAACAAAAACTATTGAATTACATTCAATATAGCCCCACATCAATAGACCAACTAGTTACTGAAACAGGTTTTTCAGTAGAAAATATCGCGTCACACTTGCTCATGTTAGAAATACAAGGGTATATTAGCCCCATGAATGGCGGTAGTTTCACGCGAATAAAATAAGTTAAAAGCCCACGAATAGGCCCCTAATGAATGAAGATATCTTTGATGTACTGATCTAGCTCTTTGAAAATTATATGGATAGTGACATAGACATCGACGCTGACACAGATACATTGAAAACTGAACTTAAAGCTGCAGGCTTTAACTCAAAAAACATAATCCAAGCATTTGAATGGCTAGATACGCTTGTCCAACAAGAAGAGCCGATGTTCAAATCCAATAAAAATTTCCGTATTTTTTGCGTAGAGGAAAATCGAAAGCTAGATATAGAGTGCCGCGACTTTATTTACTTTTTACAACGCTTAGACATTCTTACGCCGATCACGCGCGAACTCGTTATTGACCGAGCCATGGCAATAGACAGTCATCAGGTTTCGATAGAAAAAATCCAATGGATTTGCTTAATCGTACTATTAAACCAACCTGATGAAGAGCTTGCAATTGCTCACATGGAAAATATCATCTATCAAGAAGAATCAGCTTTTTTAAATTAATATTAGTTAATCCTTAGCATGAGCAAAAACTTAATCATCGTAGAATCACCGGCAAAATCCAAGACCATAGAGAAATATCTAGGTAAAGATTTTCAAGTTCTCGCCTCTTATGGGCATTTACGCGACTTAATCCCCAAAGAAGGTGCGGTCGATCCGGACAATGACTTCGCGATGAAGTACCAAGTACAAGATCGCAACCAGCGCCATGTACAAGCCATTACTAAAGCACTCAAGGGTGCCGATACTCTTTATCTCGCGACCGATCCTGATAGAGAGGGAGAAGCAATTTCGTGGCACTTATTGGAAATGCTTAAAGCAAAAAAGCTACTTAAAAATAAAACCGTACATCGCGTCGTATTCCATGAAATCACCAAAAAAGCCGTGACTCATGCGATAGAAAACCCCGGTGAAATTGCGATCAATCTTGTTGATGCCCAACAAGCGCGTAGAGCCCTAGATTATCTTGTAGGTTTTAATTTATCACCGTTATTGTGGAAAAAAATTCGCCGTGGCTTATCAGCGGGTCGAGTACAAAGCCCTGCGCTGCGCATGATTGTTGAACGTGAACTGGAAATTGAAGCCTTTAAAACACGCGAATACTGGTCAATTACAGCAAAATTAATCGAAGAAAAACAACCTTTTAAAGCCAAATTAACGCACTATAATGGCGAAAAACTCAGCCAATTTAGCATAGAGAAAGATGAAACAGCACAAGCAGCACAACAAACATTACTTGCTGCAGCCGATGGCAGTTTATTAGTTTCCAAACTAGAGAAAAAACAGCGTAAACGTAACCCCTCGCCCCCGTTTATCACTTCAACCTTACAGCAAGAGGCGGCGCGTAAATTAGGTTTTACCACTAAACGCACCATGATGGTTGCTCAGCAACTTTATGAAGGAATGGATATTGGTGGCGGCGAAGCAGCTGGTTTAATTACCTATATGCGTACTGACTCAGTGAATTTAGCCGAAGAAGCACTGGAAAATATTCGCGCCTTAATTAGCGAAAAATACGGCGCTGACCAAGTACCCAAAGAGCCACGCTCATTTAAAACAAAATCTAAAAATGCTCAAGAAGCACACGAGGCCATTCGCCCCACGCTCGCACAGCAAACTCCAGCTAGTTTAAAAACATTTCTAAGCAGCGATCAATTCAAATTATATGACTTAATTTGGAAGCGCACGATTGCCTGCCAAATGATCCATGCGACTATCAACACAGTCTCGGTTGATTTACAGTGCGGCAGTGATCAGCATATTTTCCGTGCAACAGGTTCGGTTATTGCCAAACCTGGCTTTATGGCCGTCTATTTAGAAGGCAAAGACGATAACAAAGAAGGCGATGACAAAGAAACCTTCTTACCGCCTATGAAAGAAGGCCAATCCATTCCCTTAGAAGATATTGTCACTAACCAACACTTCACAGAACCACCACCACGATACAGTGAAGCAAGCTTAGTGAAATCCTTAGAAGAGCACGGCATTGGTCGCCCTTCCACTTATGCGTCCATTATTTCCACGTTGCAAAATCGTGAGTATGTCACGTTAGAAACTAAACGCTTCTACCCTACCGATGTCGGGCGAATTGTTACCAAATTTCTGACCGAGCATTTCACAAAATATGTGGATTATAATTTTACTGCCAATTTAGAAGATAATTTAGATGCTGTTTCACGTGGCGAGAAATCATGGATTCCATTAATGCATGAATTTTGGAAACCCTTTACCGCGCTTATCCATGACAAAGAAGAATCTGTACAACGTAAAGATGTCACCCAAGAAGCCATTGAAGAAAAATGCCCTGAATGCGGCAAACAACTATCGATACGCCTAGGCCGCAATGGTCGCTTTATCGGCTGCACAGACTACCCTACGTGCTCTTACACGCGCAATTTGAATGATGATGGCACGCAAGCTAACGAACCTGAAATAGTTCCTGACCGTAAATGCCCAAGCTGTGAATCTGATTTAGTCATCAAAACAGGAAAATACGGAAAATTTATCGGCTGCAGCGCTTACCCAAAATGCAAGCACATCGAGCCCTTAGAGAAGCCGCTTGATACTGGCGTAGAGTGCCCAAAATGTAAAAAAGGAAGTATCTTAAAACGCAAATCACGTTACGGTAAAATTTTCTATTCTTGCTCAGACTACCCAAAATGCGACTATGCGCTCTGGAATGTCCCATTCAAGGAACCCTGCCCCACTTGCGACTGGCCTATCCTAACGCTAAAGACAACCAAACGTCGTGGCCCAGAAAAAGTTTGCCCACAAAAAGACTGTAAATATGCGACGCCTTATGAAGGTGATCCTGAAGATGTGAATGGGCCAACGAGTTAGTTTAGCCGTTTTTATTAGCCCCGTAGGGCGGACTTCAGTCCGCCTGTCCTAATCAGCCACTGGTTTTAGCGGACTAAAGTCCGCCCTACGGAGTTTAAAAGAACCTCTTAATCTTTCATGCGTTTAGCAATACGTTGATAAGCCTCTTTCAGCTCTTCACCAACTACTTTAGCCGCAGCAATAAAATCATCCGTTGTTTCTACTGAATCATCAGCAATCTCACTGGCTTTTTGCTTAACATACTGCCATTTTTCTTCCGCCTCAGAAAATTCTTCTTTAGCTTCCATTGAACCCAAATGCATTTTTAACTGCATTTCATCACGTTCGGTTTTTAATTTTGCTAATAATGCATCAAATTCTTGTTTCATTCTCTAACTCCAAATATCAGTATTTAAGATTATAGTTTTAATCCTTTTCAGGTAAAAACGCCAACAATTTTTTAACAAAAGCTTTAATTCTTGCTTTCCTCTCCTGCAAAGGAATTTCTTCCAAGCTCGCCAATGCCTGACCTGCCGTGCGCCATGCCAACTTATTTGTCCGTGGATTAAGCACATCAAAAATCAAAGTCCCTTTTTCGTATCGCTTTGGGTTAAGCGGGTTAACCATTAAACCCGGCACTAAACCATATTTTTGCTGAATTTGCTGATCATCCAATGTTGAATTTAATGCCGCAGCAAAACTTATATTAATATCCGCCCGCCCAGTTTGTCGCACTTGCCTGTAGCCTTTGCGCTGCATCTCCTGCTCTATCCCTTGCTTGAGCAAACCCCACATAGGCACATTTTTTATAACATCCGTGCCCGATTGCTGCATAAACCCATCAGACCAGCGATAAGTCGCTGATACTGGAATATGCAAAATAGAATTATGCACTGTCACAAATGCCGTTTGCCTGTCATTTTCCGGAACAACTTCAGTCGTAACACAACCAACAAGCAACACTCCTAATAATAAACCCTTACCTATTAATAAAATTTTTTTAATCATAATTTGAAACCTTTATAAAAAATATATGTATGAATCTTATACAACAACTAAAGCCCATTCATTTGCGCTTGCACTGACTTCAATACCGCACTAAAAACATCCTGTTCTTCGGTATAAAAGCTGTGCGCATCAGTTTCACGACGTAACCAAGTAAATTGCCGCTTAGCTAACTGTCGTGTCGCAATAATACCTGTTTCCAGCATTTCTTCAGCATTAATCTCACCCTCTAAATAAGACCACACTTGCCGATAACCCACTGCTCGCATAGATGGCATTTGCACCGTTAAATCACCACGTTGATATAGCGCCTCAACTTCAGCAACTAAACCCTGCTGCAACATTAGCTTAAAACGCAGCGCAATTTTCTCATGTAAAACTGCTCTATCGCGTGGCGCAATAATCAGCTTAATTTTTTGATACGGAATTTCTTCAACCTGCGCTTCAGCATGTAATTGAGTCATCGACTTACCGGTCAACTCATACACTTCTAAAGCACGCTGAACACGCTGCGGATCATTCGGGTGAATACGTGCCGCGGCGACTGGGTCAACTAATTGCAATTTAGCATGCATTGCCTCTTTACCGATGGCTTGCGCCTGCGCATTAAGTTGTGCACGCACGGCATCATCGGCACTAGGCAGCTGAGCTAAGCCATGATATAGCGCATTAAAATACAACATTGTGCCACCAACTAATAAGGGAATTTTACCGCGTGCCGTAATATCCGTCATTAATGCCAATGCTTGTCGTCTAAAAGCACCCGTAGAAAAACTTTCCGTCGGATCTAAAATATCAATTAAATGATGTGGGATACCTGCTCTTTCTTCTAAGGTCGGCTTGGCGGTACCTATATCCATGCCTTTAAACACTAACGCGGAATCAACACTAATGATTTCCGCATTTAATTTTTGCGCCAATTGCACAGACAAAGCGGTTTTACCGGAAGCCGTCGGCCCCATAAGAAAAATAGCGGGTGGGAATGTAGTCATAAGATACTAATTTATTTAAGCTCTAAACTTGCGCGCACATCAGCAATACTGATAAACAGTTTATTAGGCGTATCAAAGAAAGCGGTAAAACCAAATTTCTCATAAAAACCCACAGCGCCATCTTTTGCATCAACAATAATCAGAGAAAAAGCAACCGATTTACTGGCCGCTACTAATTTCTTTAGCGCATCAATTAATAGCCACTCGCCATAACCCTGCCCAGCATATTGCTTATCAACAGCTAAGCGAGCAATTAAGCCTGCAGCCTGCATATTTTTATGCTTTTTTTGTACTTTTTCTGGCAAAGAATCCAGATTCACTGAAGTCATCGTCAAAGTATAATAAGCAATAATACGTTCCGGACTACGCTCACCCTCTAAGACAAAAGTCCGAGTATTATCTTTTTTTGATTGCTGGTCAGCCATCATGCATAAGTAGTTATTCAAAGCATCAACGCCACAATCAAAATGATTCCGCTTATGCTTTTTCTTATCTAGCGGCACTGTTATCATGATTGAGTTTTATCATCGTACTTTTGATCTGCCTGTTGCAAACGCGCATGTGGCTTACCCCCTGCATCTAAAGCATTAACCAGCATTATGGCATCACGCTCACTCAGCTTTAGTGAATGCTCATACTCCATAATTTTCTTAGCTTTTTCAATAGCCGCATTTAACACAAATGCATTAATGCTAGACATACCAGAAACGGCAGCTGCTTTAGACAATAAGGCCTGAGTATCCATATCGACCCTAGCAGTAATACGCGGTAATGTAGTTGTCATTTTAAACCCTCGATAACAAACTTATAGGTGCCAATTTGGCACGCAAAAAGTATGTCATGCCTTATTCAGCAAAGCAAACTTTATCTTTCTTACCACCTCTCAGTTAAGAGAAGCGCAAAATGGGCGCAGTGCTTTAGCCTGCTTTTACAGCTGAAAATATCAGGCTAAAGCACTGCGCACCAACAAACTACTTCCTTAGAATTAATTCGTACCTACGGATATATCATCCAAATTAGGCATATTATTTAAAGAGTATTTGGGAAGGCCTTACTGCCCACGCAAAAACAACTTATCCAGCTCTTTTTTACTCAGCTCCACCCACGTTGGACGACCGTGATTACACTGACCGCTGCGCTCGGTCTTTTCCATATCACGCAATAATACATTCATTTCTGGCACCGTTAAGCGCCGATTAGCACGTACCGAACCATGACAAGCAATAGTCGATAAAATTTCATTACAGCTTTGCTCAACACGCTGACTCATGCCATGCTCAATAATATCCGCCAAAACATCTTTAACTAATAAAGCGACATCAGTACCGGATAACAAAGCAGGGATAGCGCGAATAACTATCATCTCTTCAGCCATGCGATTTAACTCAAAACCCAAACTCATAAAAAATTCTTGCTGATCATCTGCTAAGTCCGCCTCAGTGCTATTGACCTGCACTTGCACTGGTAATAATAAAGGCTGTGACGGCACTGAACCTTGGTGATATTGAGTTTTAAATCGTTCATAGGTCACACGTTCATGGGCCGCATGAGCGTCCACTAGAATAATGCCATTTTTAGTTTCCGTCAGAATATACACATCATGCAAATGCGCAACCGCATAACCTAATGGCGGCTCCAGTTCGGTTTCTGCATTATTGATTACAGCAACTCGCGGCTCTTGTATAGCTGGTGAAACGCTAGGCGCAACTAACTTAGTATAAGCCTCAATCTGCGCATCAACATCCAAAGGCAATGCCGATTGACGTGGCGCGGCAGACGGCTGATAACTTTGCCGTGGCATAGTAGGCTTGGCTTCAGGCTCTACTGCCAAGGGTTGAAAATCAACTATTTTTTGCACCACAGGTCGCGCCATATCCGTAGCTTCTAACTCTACTTCAGGCTCAGACGCTTGCGGTCTGACATCCGCTAAAGAACGATGCAAGGCTTTAAATAAAAAATCATGTACCGTACGCCCTTCACGAAAGCGTACTTCTAATTTTTGTGGATGCGCATTAACATCAACAAAGCTAGGATCTAGCTCTAAATACAATACATAAACCGGGTGCCGGCCATGATAAAGCACATCTTGATACGCCTGTTTAATCGCATGACTGACTAAACGGTCTTTCACTAAACGGCCATTAACATAAAAATACTGCATATCTTGCTGACTACGAGAAAAAGTAGGCAAACCAACCCAACCATGCAAACGCATACCTGATGCAGAAAAATCCAGAGGCACAGAACTGTCTAAAAATGCAGAACCAAAAATATGCGCAATACGCTGCCCTTGTTCCGCCTCTGTTTGAGCAATTTTGAAATTAAAAATTTCGCGCTGATTATGTTTTAACTCAAATGCCACATCAAAACGGCTTAAAGCCATACGTTTTAATAAAGTTTCAATATGACCGAATTCAGTTTTATCGCTTTTTAAGAATTTACGGCGCGCAGGCGTATTATAAAATAGATCACACACCTCAATAGTCGTGCCTAAGGGATGCGGATCAGGCTGAGGATCTAACTCTTCTTCCGTCCCATCGGCTTGCACGCGCCACGCGCACTCTTCACCGGCAACACGCGAAATTAAAGTTAATCGCGAAACCGAGCTAATACTAGGCAAAGCTTCACCACGAAAACCCATGGTCATGACTTGCTCCAAATCATCTAAAGATTGGATTTTACTGGTCGCATGGCGTGATAAAGCTAAGGGTAAATCTTCTTTTTCGATACCACAGCCATTATCTCTAATCTTAATTAAGCGCGCGCCACCCTGCTCCACTTCAACTAAAACGCTATTTGATCCTGCATCAAAACAGTTTTCCACCAACTCTTTAATCACCGAAGCTGGCCGTTCGACCACTTCGCCAGCGGCAATTTGATTAATTAATTGAGGCGGTAAAGCATGAATGCGCATAAATAATAACTCGTGTGATATTTAAAAAAACGTAGGGCGGACTTTAGTCCGCCATTGCTAAAAAACGGACTGAAGTCCGCCCTACAACTATGGCTAACTCCCATATAAAAATTAAGACTTACTACCCTGATCAACCAAATCCAAAAACAACTGCTCTAAACGATTGGATTTATTTTTCATACTAATAACCTCAACCTGCTGCTCCGATAAGCCATGAAATAATTGATTTAATCCTAAAGCTTTAGGCACTGAGATGCTTAACTGTAAAGTATTAAGCAATTCGATTTGATAACCCTCTACCTTGGGTGCAAGCTTTACTGGAGCTTTCAAATCACAAATAAATTGCTCTTCATTTAAACGCGCCAATAGACTCTGCATATCGGTGTTTTCGACAATTTCACCCTGATTGATAATGGCAATATTGCGGCATAAATTCTCCGCTTCTTCCAAATAATGCGTAGTCAGAATAATGGTCGTACCCTGCTCATTGACTTGCTTCATGGTTTCCCACATCGAGCGGCGTATTTCTATATCCACACCGGCTGTTGGCTCATCTAAAATCAACAACCTCGGTTGATGCACTAAAGCACGGGCAATCATTACTCGCCGCTTCATACCACCCGATAAGCGGCGCGACACCATATCGCGTTGATCCCATAAATGCATCAATTTTAAGCTGCGTTCCGTCTGGACTTTCGCTTCTTTTCGCGGCATACCATAATAGCCTGCCTGATTCATAACGATATTACGCGCGGTTTCAAACTGATTAAAATTTACTTCCTGCGGAACTAAACCTATATAGCTTTTCGCCAATTGGGTTTTTCTCTTTAAATCTGCATCAAAAATCTTTACTTCACCACTGCTAGCATTGACTAAAGAACTAATAATCCCAATCGTGGTCGATTTACCCGCGCCATTCGGCCCTAGCAACGCAAAGAAATCGCCCTCTTCAACATCCAAGTCAATCCCTTTCACTGCGACTAAACCATTAGCATAGGTTTTCTTTAAATTACGAATTGATAAAGCTTTCATTAAAATCCTATCAAGAAAAAATGCAACAACATATATGAAATAACGGTAAGACAGACTTTAGACCACTTACCACAAACAGCAGAGGTATCTACACAAGTCTAAAAGCCTTCTCCAGAGGGAGAAGGTTGGATGCGGAAAAATAAGATAAGCCT
>CBDVDU010000007.1:0-26608 GCA_965372825.1 uncultured Gammaproteobacteria bacterium
GTAATATTAATGATGAAGGGGGACGTATTACTATTTCTTTATTACACGGTCCTTTTTCATCATTAGATGGTGTATGGGATTTTATGCCACTACGTGAAGATGCGAGCAAGATTTCTTTGGATTTAGAATTTGAAATGAATGGGATACTTGCCAATTTTGCTTTTGGAGCCGTCTTTAATCAAATTTGCAATACGATGGTGACTTCGTTTACCGAACGTGCGAAGCAGATATATACGCCCATTAAAAAGTGAATGTTGAAGTGGCTTATGCTACGTCTGAGCAGCAGTTAATTTTAAGCGTTAAGGTAGAAGATGGCTGTACTGTTGATAAAGCAATTGCTTTATCGGAGATAGTAATGCGCTTTCCTGAGATAGATTTGACTAAAAATAAGGTGGGTATTTTTAGTCAAATTTGCTCGCTTAATAAGATTTTACAAGAAAATGATCGTGTGGAAATTTACCGAGATTTAGCGCTTAATCCGATGGAAGCTCGCAGACAGCGAGCGATACAGCAAGGGCGTTAATCTCCAAAAGTAAATAAGCTGACTATCATTTCGTATAAAGTCTTTCTCAGCTCACGCTTTGGCGCATCTATGGTGATTTCTTTTGGTGGAGGCGGTGGCGGGTTCGTTTCTGGAGCTAGATCGCCCTCTATATGAACTAAATTATCGCCCTGAAAAAATAATGCGATTCGCTCCTGGTACCTGTCCTCATGTCCCGGTTGTTGCGAATAAATATAGTCCCAGCGATTAGCACTAAAAGGATCTAGTAATAATGGCGAGCCAAGGATATAAATAACTTGGCGTTTAGTCATGTCAGGACGTAATTGGTTGACCATTAGTTGATCAATAACATTACCTTGATCTATATCTATTTCGTAAACAAAAGGGACGCTAACCGCAAGGGTAGAGCAGGCAGTAGTAATGCTAAGTGAAATAGCCAGTATTATTAGACGTAGGGTCTGGGACATATAAAGGATTGCTAGCGATTTTGAGGGCAAAACACCAGAAAGCAGCGTTAAAAGCTTGCTTTGTTGAGGCTTTAGGTTTATTGGTATGCATCATACCTGAACTTCTTTAAAACTTAAAAAGTGAATTCCAAGTATTTAGCTTGGTTTTTTCTTTATTGGCCGGAAAAGAACTACAATGTAAGAATATATTAATATTTAGGAGCGAGAGTTTAATAATACTCGCTCCTTAGTTTAGGGGTGAAATAGCTTTTATGGGAGAGAAACGAATGGAAACTCAAGAATTAAGAGATGTGGGCTTAAAAGTCACCTTGCCACGTGTAAAAATTTTAGAAATTATGGAGCGTGAAACCTATGAGCGTCATTTGACTGCGGAGCAGGTTTATAAAATTCTATTAAGTGAAAATGAAGAGATTGGGCTAGCGACGATTTATCGTGTCTTGACTCAGTTTGAGGCTGCAGGATTGGTGACTCGACATCATTTTGAAGGTGGGAATTCTGTTTTTGAGTTAAACAAAGGAAAGCATCACGATCATGTGGTCTGTGTTAAATGCGGTAAAGTCGATGAATTTATCGATGAAGTGATTGAAGAACGCCAAGATCAAATCGCTAAAAAACTAGGTTATGAGTTAACCGATCATAGTTTGTATCTTTATGGTTTATGTCCTAAATGTCATTAGATCTATAGGTACTTTTTCTTAGTTCATTATTTATAATTAAATATGTTTAAACCGCTTACTTTATACATCGGTTTGCGCTATACACGCGCAAAACGTCGTACCCAATTTATTTCTTTTATTACTTTAACCTCTGTTTTAGGTATTGCTCTAGGTGTAACTGCCTTGATTACTGTTTTGTCAGTGATGAATGGTTTTGAAGCTGAATTACGCCAGCGTATTTTAGGTATGACCGCGCACTCCACCGTAACAGGGCGTGGCGGTCAGCTTGCTGACTGGCAGGTATTAGAGAAAAAACTGCAGAATTTTCCCCATGTACAAGGTGCTGCACCGTTTGTGAATGGTCAGGTGATGATTAATGCAGGGCGTAGAGTGAGTGGTACTGCTCTGCGTGGTATTTTGCCCAAACAAGAGCCGGCTGTTTCTGAAGTAGGTGAGAAAATGCAGGCTGGTGCCTTAACTGATTTGCAGGCTGGGAAATATCAAATTGTCCTAGGCTCTGAATTAGCCACTTATTTAGGCGTTATGGTAGGAGATAAAGTCACTGTGATTAGCCCACAGGTTAATTCAACACCGGCGGGTATTATTCCGCGCTTACGTCGTTTTACTGTCTCAGGTATTTTTGAAGTGGGGATGTATGAATATGATCGTAATATGGCGGTTATTCATATAGCTGATGCTGCAAAATTATTGCGTATGGGAGAAAGTGTTTCGGGTTTACGATTGAAATTAGATGATTTATTTAATGCACCACAAATTAGTCGCGAATTAGCGGAAAAGTTACGTGGTCAATATTATGTGAGTGATTGGACGAAAGCGCACAGCAATTTCTTTCGCGCGATTCAAACTGAAAAACGCGTGATGTTTATTATTCTATTGTTAATTGTTGCCGTAGCCGCTTTTAATATCGTTTCAACCTTGGTGATGGTGGTGACTGATAAGCGTGCTGACATTGCTATTTTAAAAACACAGGGTTTAACGCCACTATCGGTTATGGGAATATTTATTACTTTAGGGGCTATTATTGGGCTAATTGGTACTGCTTTAGGTACTATAGGCGGGGTTTTATTGGCCTTAAATGTAGAAACGATTGTACCTGCGATTGAAAAGTTTTTTGGCGTAAATTTTATGGCGGCAGATGTTTATTATATTAGTAGCTTGCCTTCAAAATTGGTTTGGGCAGATGTCTATGTGATTACAATGGTGGCTTTTTCCTTATCTTTGCTTGCCACTATTTATCCTGCTTGGCAGGCATCTCGAGTGAACCCAGCGGAGGTATTGCGTTATGAGTAATTCAGTTATTTTGCAATGTCATCAATTAACTAAGCGATTCAAGCAAGGCGAACTCGACGTTGAAGTATTGAAAGGTGTTGATTTTTCAGTCTCTGAAGGTGAGCGTGTAGCTATCATGGGGACATCGGGTTCAGGTAAAAGTACTTTATTGCACTTGTTAGGTGGCTTAGATAAACCGACGAGCGGCGAGGTTATTTTGGATGGCGTCAATTTAAATACAGTACGCCAAGCGAAATTATCTAAATTAAGAAATCGTACCCTAGGTTTTATTTATCAATTCCATCATCTTTTAGGTGAATTCACTGTTTTAGAAAATGTCGCTATGCCAGCTTTAATCGGTGGTGTTTCTATTGCTCAGGCTAAAAAAGAGGCAGAAGAAATCTTACAGCGTGTTGGCTTAGTACATAGAATTAAGCATAAGCCTGGTGAGCTATCAGGTGGAGAGCGGCAGAGAGTCGCTATTGCACGGGCATTAATTAATAAGCCGAAATGTATTCTGGCGGATGAGCCGACCGGTAATCTGGACAGTAAAACGGCAGAAACGATTTATCAGTTAATGTCGGAATTAAATGATGAATTAAATGTCAGCTTTTTAATCGTTACGCATGATCCTGATTTGGCAGGGCGCATGGATAGAGTACTGCATATGGCAGATGGTTTGATTGTTGCTTGATAAAAAAATACCTGCTTTATGCAGGTATTTTTTTGAGCATAAACAGCTTATTTGTGAGGCCGTGCATTCCAGTGTTTGACTACATTCCAGCGCCAGAAAGAACGAATACCAAAATAACCAACAACAGAAGAAATAATACCAAGGATTAAGCATCCCATTAGGAAAGGGCCGCCTATGTCTCCTAAGTTTGCCATTATGCTGTCGACAGAAAATTCAAAATTTGAGTCTGGCGTGGGATGTCCCAGTGACCATAATCCTACTAAATAAGCAAAGTAAAACATGGGAGCCATAGTCAATGGGTTGGTAATCCAAACTAAAGCGACTGAAATGGGTAAGTTTGCGCGAAAATACAGTGCGATAAGTGCAGCAATCACCATTTGTCCGGGGGTTGGAACCCATGCCACTAAAAGACCAATAGCAAAAGCGGCTGAAACAGATCGTCGATTCAAGTGCCAAAGATTAGGGTCATGCAATTTATCACCTAAAAATCTGAGGTTTTTATGCCCTTTAATGGATTCAGGTGATGGCATGTATTTTTTTAAGAGTTTTTTTGGCATGACTTATGATTCCGTGTAGATACATTAATTTTTAAGTGTAGCAGATTTTAGTGATGCTTTTATCTGTTTTATCATTTTTCTTAGGTATCGTAGGGCTGCAACAGTGGGCTATGCTACCTAGTGTCTGGTCTTTATTGGCCATTTTTTTGTTAGCCCTAGTAGGGCTTTATTTTAAGCAAAAGCGAGTTGCATTTTTTCTGTTAGGTTTTGTTTGGGCGGGTGTTTTCGCAGCGTATTTTTTAAGCCACTCCTTAGCGCCTGAATTACAAGGCAAAGAGTTGTTAATAGAGGGTAATGTTGTTGGTCTACCTGAATACAGTGATCGACGCGTGCGCTTCGACTTTAAAGTAACTCATGCTGCAACCCCATTGCCTGATAAATTGCGCTTGAGTTGGTATTATCCGCAGCAAAAAATTTCTGCGGGGCAAACATGGCAGTTTTTTGTTAAATTGAAAGCACCTAATGGCACTTTAAACCCCGGTGGTTTTGATTATGAAAAGTGGTTGTTTGCACGGCATATTGGTGCCACTGGTTATATTCGTAAAGCAGGTCAGGCAAAATTATTAGCTACGCAAGCGGCATGGCAAAGTATTTCAGTAGTGCGCCAGAGTTTACTTGATCTATTAGCGCAGCAAAAGGTAAGTGCTGATAGCTTGGCTTTGGTCGAGGCGCTAACTTTAGGAGATCGCAGTTCACTTTCTACAACGCAATGGCAGGTGTTAGCGCAAAGTGGTACGGCACATTTGATGGCTATTTCGGGGCTACATATCGGCCTAGTAGCGGGAATGATCTATTGGCTGGCTTTTCAATGTTGGCTGCAAGTGCCACCTCATAGATTATTTTCAGCACCTCAAGTAGCGTCAGTTTGCTCATTTATAGTAGCCTTGTCTTATGCTGCTCTGGCTGGTTTTTCTGTGCCTACGCAGCGCGCTTTAGTTATGGTTAGTGTATTTATGCTGACCATATTATTACGCCGGCATGTGAAATCTTTGGATGTTTTCGCCATTGCGTTGTTAATGGTGTTGCTGATTGATCCGATGGTCGTATTGTCAGTAGGGTTTTATTTATCTTTTCTGGCTGTTTTTTGCATTATCTATGTGCTTTCCGCACGCTTAGGTCGAGAAAATCGTTTTCTTAGTAGTCTTAAATTGCATATTGTCGTTGGCCTTGGCTTATTGCCAGTTTTGCTGTTTTTCTTTCAGAAGGCTTCATTAATTTCGCCCGTCGCCAATCTAATTGCTATACCTATTGTCAGTTTTTTGGTGGTTCCTCTGGCTTTATTAGCGGTTGCTTTACTGCCTGTTGTACCTGATATTTCAGGGCTTTTATTGCAGGTAGTCGATCTTGTTTTGCAGTATTTGTGGCAAGTATTGGTGTTTTTGGTGGATTTGCCATTAGCCAGTATTGTCCAGGCTCAACCTGACCTGTGGCAGATTGTTGTGGCTATGCTCGGTGTATTTTTATTATTAGCGCCGAGAGGGATTCCTGCGCGTTATTTAGGATTTATCTTGATTTTGCCTTTAATTTTTGTGCATAAAGATAAGCCAGAAATGGGCGAGGCAAGCTTGACTTTATTAGATGTCGGTCAGGGCTTGGCTGTAGTGGTGGAAACCGCTGAACATACGTTGGTATTTGATACAGGAGCACGGTTTTCTGATAGTTTTGATATGGGTAGAAATGTAGTGTTGCCTTTTTTGCATTACCAACACATTGCCCACGTAGATAAGTTGGTAATCAGTCATGCAGATAATGATCATATTGGTGGTGCAAGATCATTATTAGCAGAGATGCCAACTGAGGAAATATTAAGTAGTGTGCCAGAGTTATTGGCAGATTATAAGGCGGTTGCTTGTTATGTAGGGCAAAGCTGGCAGTGGGATCAGGTGAATTTCCATATGTTATCGCCACCTAAGCAAGCTCTTAAAGGTGAAAATGATAATTCTTGTGTGCTGAAAATTGAAACGGCACAAGGGAGTTTTTTATTGACGGGAGATATTGAAAAAACTGCTGAAGCGCTTTTAATTGAACAGTCTAAGGATTTGTCAGCCGAGGTGTTAATTGCACCGCATCACGGCAGTAAAACTTCTTCGAGTGCTGATTTTTTAGCTGCCGTAAATCCTAGTATTATTTTAATTCCAGCAGCTTCACCTAATCGTTTTGGCTTTCCTCATGCGCAGGTACTTGATCGATATAATCAGCTGGGGGCGAGCTATTTTATAACGGGAGATTCTGGCGCATTAACGGTTAATTTTCGAGAGGGAAAGGCTGAGGTTGAAAGTTATAGAGCAGAGCATCGGCGTTATTGGAATAGGTAGTCAAGCAAAGAAAATGCTATAAAATAATAACCAAGCTATTTACTATGGAATTAAATAGGACTAAAATAGTCCTATATTTAAGGGAGTGCTTATGATGCGTCTGGGTAAGTTGACTGATTATGCAACGGTTATTTTGAGTTTTATGGCAAAAAGCCAGGCTCATATGCATGCGGCTTTAGAGATTTCCACTGCAACGGGAATCGCTTTACCAACAGTCAGTAAAATTTTGAAATCTTTGGTTAGGGCACATTTATTAAGTTCAGTGCGGGGGGCTAAAGGAGGCTATGTCTTAGCGCAAGCCCCTGAAAAAATCACTGTTGCTAGTGTGATTACGGCATTAGAAGGGCCGATTTCTTTAACTGAATGTAGTTCGACAGATCATAGTTGTGATCAGGTTTCAACATGCCAAATAGGTAATAACTGGCGTGTTGTTAATCAGACGGTTCAGAAAGCATTAGAATCAGTGACTTTAGCTGACATGATGTTGCCTGTTAGTCCACCACAAGAAATTACTGTGCCAGTGGCCAGTTTATATCGTTAATAGATTAAAAGAGTATTTATGTCATCAAGCGCACAAGAAATTGACAATCTGATTGGTCAAAAATATAAAGAAGGCTTCGTTACTGATATTGAGGTGGACACTTTTCCACCTGGATTAGATGAAGATGTTATCGCTAAGCTGTCGGCCATTAAAGGCGAGCCAGAGTTTATGCTGGAATACCGCTTAAAAGCTTTTCGTCATTGGCTGACCATGAAAGAACCAGATTGGGCGCAGTTAAATATTGAGCCGATTGATTATCAGGCGATTAGTTATTATTCTGCGCCTAAAAAAGATTCGGACAAGCCGCAAAGCCTAGATGAAATTGATCCGAAATTATTAGAAACTTATAAGAAACTGGGTATTCCTTTAGATGAGCAAGAGCGCTTAGCTGGAGTCGCGGTTGATGCAGTTTTTGATAGCGTCTCGGTGGCTACTACGTTTAAAGGTAAGTTGCATGATGTGGGGGTTATTTTTTGCCCGATTTCTGAAGCCTTAAAAGAGTATCCAGATTTAGTTAAACAGTACTTGGGGACGGTTGTTCCCGAAACGGATAATTTCTTTGCGGCTTTAAATGCGGCTGTATTCACGGATGGTTCGTTTGTGTATATTCCTAAAGGCGTGCGTTGCCCGATGGAATTGTCGACTTATTTTCGGATTAATGCTGCTAATACGGGGCAGTTTGAGCGCACACTGATTATTGCCGATGTAGATAGTCATGTGAGCTACTTAGAGGGCTGTACCGCACCGATGCGTGATGAAAATCAGTTGCATGCAGCGGTCGTTGAATTGGTCGCACTGGATAATGCCGAAATTAAATATTCCACGGTACAGAATTGGTATCCCGGTGATGAAAATGGTGTCGGTGGTATTTATAACTTCGTGACTAAGCGTGCCGAATGTCGAGGTGCGAATTCTAAAGTGTCTTGGACACAAGTAGAAACTGGATCAGCAATTACTTGGAAATACCCTAGTTGTATTTTAATCGGTGATAATTCAGTCGGTGAATTTTATTCGGTTGCCTTGACCAATAATTATCAGCAAGCCGATACCGGAACCAAGATGATCCACATTGGTAAAAATACTCGCAGCACCATTATTTCTAAAGGTATTTCGGCTGGGAAATCGCAAAACACTTACCGAGGCTTAGTTAAAATTGGTAAAAATGCAGAAAATGCCCGTAATTATACCCAATGTGATTCCTTATTAGTTGGCGATAAATGCGGTGCGCATACCTTTCCGTATGTGGAAGTGAAGCAGCCTTCCGCACAAGTCGAGCATGAAGCTACCACCTCAAAAATCAGTGAAGACCAATTATTTTTCTGTCAGCAGCGTGGTTTATCCGCTGAAGATGCAGTATCCATGATTGTTAATGGGTTTTGTAAACAGGTTTTCAAAGAATTGCCGATGGAGTTTGCGGTTGAAGCGCAGGCCTTGTTGGGATTGAGCTTAGAAGGCTCAGTCGGTTAAATAATATTGTAGGTTGGGTTAGGTTTTTCTTGCGTAGCAATAAAAACCTAACCCAACAAAGTGAATTGTCCAGATGCTGGATTAAATTAACGCGCTACACTTGTTAATCTAACCCAGCCTACAACAAATAATTAAAAAATTAAACCAGGTAAATACAATGCTTAGCATAAAAAATCTTCATGTCAGCGTAGGTGATAAGCCTATTCTTAAAGGTGTTAACTTAGAGATCAACGCAGGCGAAGTGCATGCGATTATGGGGCCTAACGGTGCAGGTAAAAGTACTTTATCCCATGTATTATCCGGTAAGTCGGGTTATACCATTACTGAGGGAACAGTCACTTATAAAGGCAAAGATTTATTGGAGATGGCTCCTGAAATAAGAGCGCGTGAAGGCATATTTTTGGCGTTTCAATATCCTGTAGAAATCCCCGGTGTGAGCAATATTTATTTATTGAAAGCGGCACTAAATGCTATGCGTACTCATCAAGGCTTGCCTGAAGTAGATGCTTTTGATTTTTTAACTTTGGTTAAGGACAAAGTTAAACTATTAGAAATGGATGAGACGTTTTTATATCGCTCAGTCAATGAAGGTTTTTCTGGTGGTGAGAAAAAACGTAATGAAATCTTACAGGCCGCTATTTTAGAGCCTAGCATGTGCATTTTAGATGAAACCGATTCGGGTTTAGATATTGATGCTTTAAAAGTGGTTGCGGCGGGTGTGAATTCGCTACGTGCAGAGGATCGTTCATTTTTAATGATCACGCATTATCAGCGCCTTTTGGACTATATTAAACCTGATATTGTACATGTTCTAGCGAATGGTAGAATCGTTAAATCAGCTGGTCCTGAGCTAGCTTTAGAGCTAGAAGCAAAAGGATATAGCTGGGTTGAAGAGCAGGTGGCATAATGAGTGCTGAGCAAGTAAAAAGTCAATATCCTGCTGAATATGAAAAAGTCGAAGCCTTATTGCCTGGGCAATCCGTTAGCTGGTTAAGCGCTTTAAGAAAACAAGCCTTAGCGTCTTTTTCCAGTTCAGGTTTTCCTTCATTAAGGGAAGAAGAGTGGCGTTATACTAATGTTTCTGCCATTGAGAAAAAATTATTTAGCCCTGTGCTACATGATGAAATAGGTGCAGTGGATGTTGAAAGTTTAAATGCCTATCGTCTTGAAAATGCTTGGACTGTGGTTTTGGTAGATGGTCATTTTTCTGCTGCATTATCTGATTTAGAGGGTTTGCCCGATAGTGTTCAGGTACTGGATATGGCGAGTGCTTTGGAGCAATGCCCAAACGACCTACAGAATTATTTTGGGCAAGCAGTCAGTCATGAGCAACATGGTTTTGTCGCTTTTAATGCTGCATGGTTTACTGATGGTCTGTTTGTTCATGTACCAGCCAAAGAGGTTTTAAGTAAACCAGTACAGGTCATTCATGTTGTGACGCAAGCTGATTATATGAGCAATACGCGACATATTATTGCTGTTGATGAAATGGCTCAAGCTGAAGTGATTGAAACTTTTATCGGTTGCGATGATGCGTATTTATCGGCTGCAGTGACGGAAGTTTTTGTGGGTAAAAATGCTGATTTAACTTTATATAAACTGCAATTAGAAGGTGACAAAGCTTATCATTTTGGCGGGACTTACGTTAAACAAGAAGCTGATGCTCGCTTTAAACATCATAATTTTTCTTTTGGTGGTTTGTTAGCTAGAAATGATATACGTACTGACCTAGGTCAGGCTTCTGAATGTGAGTTAAATGGGTTGTATCTTGGTATCAAACGCCAGCATATTGATAATCATACGCGTATCAATCATCTAAAGCCGCATGCAATCAGCCGTGAACTATATAAAGGTGTACTGGATCAACGAGCACGAGGTGTGTTTCAAGGTCGTGTTGTTGTCGCAGAAGATGCACAAAAAACCAGCTCGGAAATGAATAACCGTAACCTGTTATTGTCTAATGATGCTGAAGCCGATACCAAGCCGCAATTAGAAATTTATGCGGATGATGTGAAGTGTGCGCATGGCGTTACAGTAGGGCAATTAGATGAGAAATCTATTTTCTATTTGCAGTCGCGTTGTGTTGATGAAGAAACGGCTAGAAATATGCTGACTTTTGCATTTGCCAATGAAATGGTTGATAAGGTTAAAATCAAAGATTTACATGACCAGATTTTAGAGCAATTATTGGCTAGATTTCCGCAAGAAGGTATTCAGCAAGAGTGGCTGTGAGCTTGGTTTGAGCGACTAAATATTATTAAGAATTTGTGATTTAACCACAGAGAACACAGAGCTCACAGAGAGTATAGTGTGAGTTTTGTGGTGAGATGAAACATTAGAAATTATATGACTAACTTCCCCGTAGAAAAAATTCGCGCAGATTTTCCAATTTTAAAAGAGAAAATTCGTAATAAACCGTTGGTATATTTAGATAATGCCGCCAGCTGTCAAAAACCTCAGCAGGTGATTGATAGTATTGTACATTGTTATAGTCATGAGTACGCTAATGTGCATCGTGGCGTGCATACACTCAGTGTAAAAGCGACCGACCGCTATGAAGGTGCGCGCGAAAAAGTAAAAGACTTTATTAACGCGCAAAGCACGAAAGAAATTATCTTTGTTCGGGGTGCAACCGAGGCGATTAATTTAATTGCGCAAACTTTTGGTAAAGCGAATATTAAAGCGGATGATGAGATATTAATCACTGCGATGGAGCATCATTCTAATATTGTGCCTTGGCAAATGCTGTGTGAAGAAACCGGTGCGGTATTGAAAGTTGCACCAATTGATTTACAGGGTGAGCTAATTTTTTCAGAATTTGAAAAATTAATTAGTGATAAAACTAAGCTGGTTTCTGTGGTGCATATGTCGAATGCGCTGGGGACGATTAATCCGGTAGAAAAGATTATTGCCGCTGCAAAAGCGAAAAATATTCCCGTTTTATTGGATGGCGCGCAAGCGATTCCGCATATGTCGGTGGATGTGCTGGCTTTGGATTGTGACTTTTATGTATTTTCCGGGCATAAATTGTACGCACCGTCAGGTATTGGTGTGCTTTATGGTAAACAAGCCTTATTAGAAGCGATGCCTCCTTATCAAGGTGGCGGCGATATGATTCGCAAAGTGACGTTTACCGAAACTGAATACAATACCCTGCCTTATAAGTTTGAAGCGGGTACGCCAAATATCGCCGGTGTCATTGGTATGGGGGCGGCAATCGATTATCTAAATGAAATCGGTATGGACAATATTGCGGCTTATGAAGCAGAATTATTAGATTATGCGACTAAGAAGGCGAGACAAATTAAAGGCCTGCGTATTATTGGTGATAATAATAACAAAGGTGCAATTTTATCCTTTGTTTTAGATAAAATTCACCCGCATGATATAGGTACGATGCTGGATAGCTTAGGTATCGCGATACGTGCAGGGCATCATTGTGCCATGCCTGTAATGGATTTTTTCGAAGTGCCTGCAACCGCACGCGCTTCCTTTGCTATGTACAATACCAAAGAAGAAGTTGATGTCTTGATGGCAGGTATTGAAGACTTAATTAAAATTTTCGGCTAAATAGCCTGAATATAAACTGAGAAGACTATGTTTGATGATTTGCGTGACCTTTATCAAGAGGTTATTTTTGACCACAATAGAAACCCCCGTAATTTTCGTGTGATGGAAAATGCTGATCGTAAGGTGGAGGGTTTTAATCCTTTATGTGGTGATCGCTTAACACTGTTTTTGAAAATGGATGGCGATAAAATTATTGATGCGAGCTTTCAAGGCTCTGGCTGTGCGATTTCTACTGCATCCGTGTCTTTGATGACGGAAATTGTGAAAGGTAAAACGGAAGCGGAAGCGGGTGCTTTATTCCACCAATTTCATGAAATGACCACAGGCAAAGAGGACAACATTGACCTCGAAGCGATTGGTAAATTAGCGGTTCTAGCTGGTGTTCGTGAATATCCAGCGCGTGTAAAATGCGCAACTTTAGCTTGGCATACTTTAGATGCTGCGCTAAAAAATGAGCAAGAAGCGATTTCTACTGAATAGCAATGCCTGAATATAGCGGTAAACTCGCTGTTTTACATAACGAACAATATGCGCTTAATGTCTCTCAGGCCTTAGCTGATCGTTTGGCAGTGCCGCTATATCTCAATGCGGATAAAAATACAGCTGAAGATTTCTTTTTATCATGGCGTGACGGCTGTTTGAAGTTGTTGGATAAAGAACTGTTAAAAAAAGGCGGTTTAACCGTCGATATAGAGCCTAGAAATGGCGAGCAGCGTTCTTGGCCAGCCCCTAAAAATGGTGCTTTGGCACAGGCCATTGGTCGAAAAACTAAAGCTGTGATTGATGCGACCACTGGCTGGGCGCAGGATAGTTTGCATATTTTTCGTATGGGCTATGAACTTCGTTGCATCGAGCGTTCGCCGATTATGTTGGAATTATTAGGCGATGCTTATCTGCGGCTTGAACAGCTTGATTGGGTGAAAAGGTTGGGTTTATCAGCGCCTGAATTAATCGCTGGTAATGCTATTGAGGTTCTTGCTGGATTAACAGAAGCGCCTGACTGTATTTATATCGATCCGATGTTCCCTCCTAAACGAAAAAAGTCTGCTTTACCTAAAAAATCCATGCTAATTTTGCGTGATTTACTGGGTGATGATATGGATAAAGAGCAATTATTTGCTACCGCTATGCAGGCTACGGCAAAAAGAGTCGTGGTTAAAAGTCCTGATTATGCTGAGCCATTAGGGGGGGAGCCGAGTGAGAGCTTTAAAGGAAAGTTGCTTAGATATGATGTGTATTTAAAATAAGGCGACAAACTTAAGGCTGGACGTTTATCCTATTTGTAGGGCGGACTTCAGTCCGCTTTTTTAGCAATAGCAGACTGAAGTCCGTCCTACTGCAAATTTTTATGTGTCCCGGGTTAAGTAGGTAGCCTAAAATAATAAAGGTAAAACGATGTCGGAATGGGTTGATGTAGTTGCAGAAAGTGCTTTAGCAATTGGAGAGCATCTCATAGTAGATGTAGATGGTATTGATGTCGCTGTTTTTAAATTAGAAGATGGCTTTTATGCTTTGGAAGATGTCTGTACGCATGATGGTGCAGAAATAGGTAGTGGTGCTGTTGATGGGGATGAGATTATTTGTCCTCGGCACGGTGCGAGGTTTTGTATTAAGACAGGACAAGTAAAAAGTGCGCCTGCTTATGAGGATATAGCGAGTTTAGAAGTGAGAGTTGAAACAGGAAGAATTGAAGTAAGGGATATGCGTTGGGATTGAATTAATTAAATAATAGAGTGGCTAGCCACTCTATTATTTATAGATTCTTAAATCTTATAGGAAATTGTGTAAATCTTTAAAACGTCTTTCAGCTTCTAATAAGTGTGAGTCTGCAGGTTGAAGAGCCGCTTTTCTGACTTCTCCTCTCGCTTTCTTTAAGTAGCTAGCTGCTTTTTGACGTTTTCTATCAATAAGGTCATTAGCATTGATTTCTTTGTTTAGGTTTTTTGCTTCTCTGATAAGACCTAAAATAGTGTCAGTATCAGCACCGTTGTCAATCGCATGTCTTGCTTCCATGATTTTTGCAACAGTCATGTCGATTGCTTGAGAAGGCTCAAAACAAGTTCTTCCGTCTTCACACTCAGCTAAAGCAGCAGTAGAGAAAACACCCATAGATGCGCCAAGGAAAGCAGATAGTAGTAATGGTTTTAATAATTTCATGTAACCCTCATTATTGTTTTAGTTATAGTAATACGTAGATCACTAAGCTTACCTACGAATTCTTTGACATTCTAGCATAAGAATGAAAAACAACAATGCAATTATTTGCAGGCTGAAATAAGCAACAAGTAGTATATAATAGTGTGTTTTTTTATGGTTTGCCTGAATTTCGGATAATATTAAGTCAATGCAAGAAATAAATCCTATTACCAATAAAATTTCAGATTTAAAGAGTCGTACTAAGTCGCTTAGGGGGTATCTTTGACTTTGATGTCAAAAGTGAAAGTTTGGTCGAGGTCTTACGAGAGTTAGAAAATCCAGATATATGGAATAATCCTGAGCAAGCACAAGCGCTAGGGAAAGAGCGAGGGCAGCTCGAGACGGTGGTAAATACTATTAATGAGTTAAACGGTGGTTTGGCTGATGCGGCTGAGTTACTCGAAATGGCCGTTGAAGAATCTGACGAAGAGATTATTGATACGGTTATTGCTGATCTAAAAGTGTTTGAAGATAAAGTAGCGAGCTTGGAATTTCGACGAATGTTTTCCGGTGAAATGGATGCGAATAATGCTTTTTTAGATATACAGTCGGGTTCTGGTGGTACAGAAGCACAGGACTGGGCTTCAATGATTGAGCGTATGTTTTTGCGTTGGGGGGAGCGTAAAGGCTTTAAAACAGAATTAATTGAAGAATCACAAGGTGATGTCGCTGGGATTAAGAGTGCCACGATAAAATTTGAAGGCGAATATGCTTTCGGTTGGTTGCGCACTGAAACAGGTGTGCACCGATTAGTACGGAAGTCGCCGTTTGATTCGGGGAGTCGTCGTCATACCTCTTTTGCGTCGGTATTTGTTTCACCAGAAGTTGATGATGATATTGTGATTGATATTAATCCTGCAGATTTACGTATCGATGTGTATCGTGCTAGTGGTGCGGGTGGTCAGCATGTCAATAAAACAGAATCGGCAGTACGTATCACTCACCTCCCTACAAATACTGTTGTGCAATGTCAAAATGGACGCTCACAACATAAAAATAAAGATGAGGCGATGAAGCAGTTAAAATCTAAACTTTATGAGTTAGAGCTGCGCAATCGCTCAGAATCTCAAAAAGTCGTTGAAGATAATAAATCGGATATAGGCTGGGGTAGCCAGATTCGGTCTTATGTTTTAGATCAATCGCGTATTAAAGATTTACGTACTAATGTAGAGACGGGTAATACTCAAGCAGTATTAGATGGCGATTTGGATCAGTTTATTGAAGCAAGCCTAAAAAGTGGTTTGTAAATCTATTTTAAGTTAAACCTACAATTAAAGTGAAAATGGCAGAATTAGAACAGGACGAACAAGAACAAATTAAACAGCGCCGCGCAAAATTAAATGTTTTACGTGAAAATGGTGGTATTGCTTTCCCAACTGACTTTCGTCGTAACGTTGTTGCGGGTGAGTTAATTGCAGAATATGGTGCAAAAACCAAAGAAGAGTTGGAAACTGAAGAGCCGATTCGCGTTAAATTAGCCGGACGTTTGATGACGCGCCGAGTCATGGGTAAAGCAAGTTTTGCTCATATTCAGGATATGTCAGGCAAAATCCAGCTTTATGTGACGCGTGATACTTTGGCTGAAGGTTTTTATAACGAGCAGTTTAAAAAATGGGATATCGGCGATATTATTGGCGCTGAGGGTGTTTTATTTAAAACGAAAGTGGGAGAGCTAAGTGTTAAAATCGATGATATTCGTTTATTGACCAAAGCTTTGCGTCCTTTACCTGAAAAATTTCATGGTATTGCTGATCAAGAAATTAAATACAGACAGCGTTACCTGGATTTAATTATGAGCGATACGTCACGTGACACTTTTTTGATGCGTTCAAAAATTGTCGCTTATATTCGCCAGTTTTTAACGGTAAGAAATTTTCTTGAAGTTGAAACTCCAATGATGCAAGCAATTCCTGGTGGTGCGACGGCTAAGCCTTTTGAAACGCATCATAATGCGTTAGATATGGGGCTGTATTTACGTATTGCACCTGAATTGTATTTAAAGCGTTTGGTTGTTGGTGGTTTTGAGCGAGTGTTTGAGATTAACCGAAACTTTCGTAATGAGGGTTTGTCTTCTCGGCATAATCCAGAATTCACTATGATTGAATTCTATCAAGCCTATGCTGAATACGGTGATTTAATGGACTTAACGGAAGCTATGCTAAAAGGTATTGCTGAAGAATTGCTAGGTAATAGCATTGTCACTTATCAAGGTGAAGCGTACGATTTTGGTAAGCCATTTGAGCGTATGACAGTCTTTGATTCTATTTTACATTTCAATCCTGACTTAACATCTGCAGATCTTGATACGCGTGAAGCGGCTGTGAAAGTAGCTGGAAATCTCGGTATTCCGGTTAAAGAAGGTTATGGCTTAGGTAAAGTGCAAATCGAAATTTTTGAAAAAACGGTTGAAACTCGTTTGATGCATCCGACCTTTATTACGGCGTATCCTGTTGAGGTATCACCGTTAGCACGTCGTAATGATGATAATCCACATGTGACTGATCGTTTTGAGTTTTTTGTGGGTGGTCGTGAAATTGCTAATGGTTTTACCGAGTTAAATGATTCGGAAGATCAAGCTGAACGATTCTTGAAGCAAGTTCAAGAAAAAGAAGAAGGTGATGATGAGGCGATGCATTATGATGCAGATTATATTACTGCATTAGAGCATGGTATGCCGCCGACAGCTGGAGAAGGGATTGGTATTGACCGTTTGGTAATGCTATTTACTGATTCACCGTCGATTCGTGATGTATTGTTATTTCCACAAATGCGGCCGAAAGTTCAGCAATAATTTGAGTTAAGCGGAAAAAGCCTCGTTTATCGAGGCTTTTTTTGTTAACAAATTTTACTTGTGTGCGTTAGCCGCGATTTTTTCTACACGTTTTTCGTTAGCATGCTCTAGTTTAGCAAATACTTTTAAAATATCCGTTGCTGATAGAATGCCTACTAATTTATTTTTAGCGTCGACAACTGGTAATGCGCCAATTCTGTTTTCAGCCATCAATCCGGCTGCTTTAGATGCGTAAGTATCTGTGTTTACGGTAATAACGCCACGATGCATGATATGAGTTACTTTTTTCGGTAATACATGTAGCTCGGTTGTGCCTTCTGCTGCGATGCTGCCTGAATTGCTTTTAGGGCCGAGTGCTTTATAAAGGTCTCTATCCGATACGATACCAACCACTTTACCTTTTTCTATTACGGGTAAATGGCGCACTTTTTCGTAATGCAGTAGAAAGAATACGCGATCAATCATATCGCCTGGCTCTACTGTAAAAACTTTTTTGGTCATTAAATCTTCTACTCTCATGCTTTCTATCTCCTCATATTAATTGTGGACGGCACAGAATAGGCAGATATTGATAATATTACAAGAGTTATGTCAGTGAATGTTATAAAATGATGCGTTGTACTCAATTAGATTAAATTGAAATTCAGTGGCTAAAACGTTTGTTTTTCATTAAATTATTTTTAGCGACAGTTATTGGAGTGAATAATGCGCGTCATACTTTTAGGTAGTCCAGGTTCAGGCAAAGGCACACAAGCACAGTTTATTACTGAGAAATATGCTATTCCCCAAATATCAACAGGTGATATGTTGCGTGCAGCGGTGAGAGCGGGGACTGAGTTAGGTATTGCAGCAAAGAAAATTATGGATGAAGGTGGTCTTGTTTCGGATGAGATTATCTTGGGCCTAATTAAAGACCGTATTACTCAAGCGGATTGCGCTAAAGGTTTTTTATTAGATGGCTTTCCTCGTACGATTGCCCAAGCTGAAGGCTTGATCGCAATGGGTATTGAGATTGATCATGTGATAGAGATTGCTGTGGCTGATGAAGAAATTATCAAGCGTATGGGCGGTCGTCGCGTGCATTCAGAATCAGGTAGAACTTATCATATAGAATTTAACCCGCCTAAAGTTTCAGGTATCGATGATGTTACTGGCGAAGCTTTAATTCAGCGAGATGATGATAAGGAAGTCACAGTTAGAAAACGTTTAGACGTATATCATGAGCAAACTAAACCTTTAGTCGATTTTTATGGTGCGGCTGCAAAACAGGGGAAAGTTATATTTTCAACAGTAGCGGGTGTGGGTTCTGTTACTGATATTACAGCTAAGGTTTTGTCTGCTTTAGCATAACAAGGACAGGAGTCAGGGTGGATATTTTAAGTTCCGAAATTTATCAGGATTTCAAAGAGCAAGGTTTTATTATTGCGCATTTGGGCGTTGATACACGAGTAACTGATATTGTGCCTGCAGAGGCAAGTGCGCCTGGCATGTTAGTTTTTGTTGAGCATGCAAAATATTTACCTGCGGCTTTAGGGGCAGACGTTGCGGCTATTGTAACTACAGCGGAACTAGCAGAAACCATTGAGTTGAAAAATACGGCTATTTTAGTAGCGCCGAATGTACGCATGGCAATGGCTTATATACGCCAGAAATATGCGGATAGAAACGTCTATGACTCCGAGTGGGGGCGTGTGCATGCAACTGCGGTTATACATGAGTCGGTGCAAGTGCCTGATGATGCCGTTATTGGTCCTGGAGTGGTCATTGGCGCACGCGTGCAATTAGGTGCGGGCGTGGTTGTTATGGCTAATTCAGTGATTGAGTTTGATACTATCATTGGCGCTAGAACAGTTATTTATTCTTCGTGCGTAATTTCCTATGATTGTCATATTGGTGAAGATTGTATTTTAAAAGCCGGTTGTGTGATTGGTAGTGATGGGCAAGGCTTTGCTCAGGATGAACATTTTCATCATCACCGTATTCCACAAACAGGGCGAGTCGTTATCGGTAATAAAGTTGTGATTGGCTCGGTGACAACCATTGACCGAGCAACGTACACAGAAACTAAAGTGCATGATGGTACTATTATTGATGCGCAATGCCATTTGGCGCATAACGTTATTATCGAAGAAGACTGTATTTTAGTTGCGCAAACGGGAATTGCAGGATCTAGCCATTTTGGGAAGCGCGTTATTGCTTCGGGTCAAACGGGTGTTTTAGACCATGTGCACGTACCAGATGATACTATGCTATTACATAGAGCGGGGGTACACAGCAGCATTAAAGAATCGGGCATTTATGCTTATGGTCCAGCGCAACCGTTTAAAAAATACACTAAAAATATTGCCATTTTTCAGCGCTTAAGTGAAGTGGGGTCGCGCTTGAGAAAGTTAGAGAAACAATTCGCAGACCTTTCCAAACATTAATTTACAATTCAAATAAACACGGTACAGATTGAAATGTCAGCAAAAACTTTATATGACAAACTTTGGGACGATCATGTTGTCCATACAGAAGAGGATGGGTCATCGTTAATCTATATAGATAGACAACTGATTCATGAAGTGACTTCGCCGCAAGCTTTTGAAGGTTTGCGTCTTGCAGGTAGAACGCCTTGGCGTACTGATCGTAATCTTGCTGTTGCCGATCATAATGTTCCGACGACAGATAGAAGTGTCGGTATTGCTGATCCAGTGTCTCGCTTGCAAGTGGAAACGCTGGATAAAAACTGCGCTGAATTTGGTATCACTGAATTTGATATGTCAGACTTAAGGCAAGGTATTGTGCATGTAGTGGGCCCTGAGCAAGGTGCAACTTTGCCGGGTATGACTGTTGTTTGTGGGGATTCACATACTTCTACTCATGGGGCGTCTGGTGCGCTGGCTTTTGGTATCGGTACTTCAGAAGTCGAACATGCGTTGGCGACTCAATGTTTAACTCAGAAGAAATCGAAAAACTTTTTAATTAAAGTAAATGGTCAAGTGGGCGCTGGCGTAACGGCTAAAGATATCGTATTAGCTATTATTGGTGAAATTGGTACGGCTGGCGGTAACGGCTATGCTATCGAATTTGCGGGTTCTGCGATTACTGATTTATCGATGGAAGGCCGTATGACCGTCTGTAATATGGCGATTGAAGCAGGTGCAAGAGCGGGTTTAATTGCTGTTGATGAAATTACCATAGATTATTATCGTGATCGTCCTTATTCACCTAAAGGCGAACATTGGTTTATGGCCGAAAGAGCATGGCAAAACCTGCATTCAGATCAGGATGCAGCATTCGATAAAGTGGTTGAGATAGATGCAGCAACGATTAAGCCACAAGTAACGTGGGGTACGTCACCTGAAATGGTCGTTCCGGTCGATGCGGAAGTGCCAAATCCAGTCGATGAGTTTGATACTGTAAAGCAGCAGAGCATGCAAAATGCTTTAGACTATATGGGCTTAAAAGCAGGACAAGCCATTACTGACATTCAAATTGATAAAGTCTTTATTGGTTCTTGTACTAACTCCAGAATCGAAGATATGCGTGCCGCAGCCGGTATGGTTGAAGGAAAAAAAATTGCGGCTAATGTTAAATTAGCTTTAGTGGTTCCTGGCTCTGGCTTGGTTAAGCAGCAAGCGGAACAAGAAGGTCTGGATAAGATATTTATTGCTGCAGGTTTTGAATGGCGTGAGCCTGGCTGCTCTATGTGTTTAGCAATGAATGCGGATAAATTAGAAGCAGGTGAACGTTGTGCGTCGACTTCGAATCGTAATTTTGAAGGGCGTCAAGGTTATGGCGGTCGTACACATTTAGTTAGCCCAGAAATGGCTGCCGCTGCGGCTATTGCGGGACATTTTGTTGATATTAGAGAGTGGGCATAAGGAGACTATGATGCAAGCATTTCAAAAAATTACTGCAACAGTTGCGCCTTTAGATCGAGCTAATGTCGATACTGATGCAATTATCCCTAAGCAATTCTTAAAATCAATTCGACGCGCAGGTTTTGGGCCGTACTTATTTGATGAATGGCGTTACCAAGATATTGGTGAGCCGGAAATGGATTGCACTAATCGCCCATTGAAAAAAGATTTCATACTTAATAATCCGGATTATAAAGGCGTTGAAATTCTATTGACTCGTGAGAATTTTGGTTGCGGTTCCTCAAGAGAGCATGCGCCTTGGGCATTAGAAGATTATGGTTTTCGTGCCATTATTGCCCCTAGTTTTGCAGATATTTTTTATAATAACTGCTTTAAAAATGGGATTTTACCTATTACATTGCCAGCAGAAGTGATTGATGGCTTATTTAAAGAAGTGGCTGCAGGGTATCAATTAAGCATTGATTTAGAAGTGCAAACAATTATTACGCCGAAGGGCCAAGTGATTGCTTTTGATATTGATGAGTCGAGAAAATATCGTTTATATAACGGCTTAGATGATATCGCTTTGTCTTTATTGCAAGCAGATAAAATTAAAGCTTATGAAGCAGAGCGGGCAAAACGCGCGCCTTGGCTATTTGCATAACAATAAAATAATTTAGATTAGGAAAAAGGTTTAGACGTTAATGACACAGAAAATTGCAGTATTACCCGGCGATGGTATAGGCCCTGAAATTGTAGTTGAAGCAATTAAAGTATTAGATTACTTAAATGCGGATATGGGCTTAGATTTAGAGTTTGAGCAAGGTTTAATCGGTGGCGCAGCTTATGATGAGTCGGGATCACCTTTTCCAGAGGCAACCTTAAATTTAGTTAAACAAGCTGATGCTGTTTTATTGGGTGCGGTTGGTGGTTACAAATGGGAATCCTTAGATATCGCGGTACGTCCTGAAAAAGGTCTTTTGGGCTTGCGTTCTGAGCTGGAATTATTTTCTAATTTGCGCCCAGCCATTTTATACCCACAATTAGCAGATGCTTCTACTTTAAAGGCCGAAGTCGTTGCTGGTTTAGATTTAATGATTGTACGTGAATTGACGGGTGGGATTTATTTCGGTCAACCACGTGGCGTCAGAATTTTAGAAAATGGCGAAAGGCAAGGCTACAATACTTTAGTCTACAGTGAATCAGAGATTCGCCGTATTGCTCATTCAGCGTTTAAAATTGCGCAGAAGCGTGATAAGCGTTTGTGTTCAGTAGATAAGGCGAATGTGCTTGAGTGTACTGAATTATGGCGTGAAGTTATGGAAGAAGTCGCTAAAGACTATCCTGACGTTGAATTAAGCCATATGTATGTTGATAATGCTTCTATGCAATTAGTGCGTGCGCCAAAACAGTTTGATGTCATGGTGACGACGAATATGTTTGGTGATATTTTATCGGATACAGCTTCAATGCTAACGGGTTCAATCGGTATGTTGCCATCAGCATCTTTAGATGTTAATGGTAAAGGTATGTATGAGCCGATTCACGGTTCTGCGCCTGATATTGCAGGTAAAGGCATTGCTAATCCTTTAGCAACTATTTTATCGGTAGCAATGATGTTGCGTTATACCTTTGATCAGTCAGTGGCAGCGGATCGTATTGAGCAGGCAGTGAATGATGCGTTAGATTCGAATGTGCGTACTGCGGATATTTATTCAGACGGTATGCAAAAAGTGAGCACGTCAGAAATGGGTGATGCCGTAGTTAAAGCCTTAAAAGCGAGAGCATAGAATAATGACTAAAAAATATAATGTAGCGATCGTTGGTGCGACAGGTGCAGTTGGCGAAGCGATGATTTCTATTCTAGAAGAAAGAAAATTTCCAGTAGATAGAGTGTATGCTTTAGCGAGTGAACGCTCAGTGGGCAAGCGTATTCCTTTTAATGGTGGAAGTCTTAAGGTCGAAGATTTAGCAACATTTGATTTTTCTAAAGCGAATATTGGTTTGTTTTCCGCAGGGGCATCACTTTCAGAAAAATATGGGCCTATTGCAGCAGCAGCTGGCTGTGTAGTAATAGATAACACCTCGCAGTTTCGCTATGACGATGATATTCCTTTAGTTGTCCCTGAAGTGAATCCAGAAGCAATTGCTCAGCATACAGTGCGAGGTATTATTGCTAACCCAAATTGTTCGACTATTCAAATGTTGGTCGCATTAAAACCAATATATGATGCCGTAGGTATAGAGCGAATTAATGTTTGTACTTATCAAGCTGTTTCAGGTTCTGGTAAAGAAGGCATTGAAGAGGTCGTTAGTCAGACTTCACAGTTGTTAAATGGTAAGCCAATACAAACAAAAGTTTATCCAAAGCAAATCGCATTTAATGTCTTGCCGCAAATTGATGTGTTTATGGAAAACGGCTATACCAAAGAAGAAATGAAAATGGTATGGGAAACTAAAAAAATCATGGGTGATGATAGTATTCAGGTCAATCCTACTGCGGTACGTGTCCCTGTTTTTTTTGGTCATTCAGAGGCGATCCATATCGAGACACGTGAAAAAATTAGTGTTGAAAAGGTGCGTGACTTATTAGCTGCTACGCCAGGAATTACGGTCATGGATGAGCGCGTAGATGGTGGTTATCCTACAGCGGTTACTGAGTCTTCAGGTAATGATGATGTTTTTGTTGGGCGTATTAGAGAAGATATTTCTCATGAAAAAGGCATCGATTTATGGGTTGTTGCTGATAATGTTCGTAAAGGGGCTGCTTTAAATAGTGTGCAAATTGCAGAAGAGCTAGTAAAAAATTACATCTAGTCTAAGCTATAGAGATATATTTGACTGTATTTAGGAAAGCTATTGTGGAAAACTTGTGGGAAGGAGAGTGTAGTGCATAATTTGACTAAAACTTTAGCGGCTATGACTTTGTTAGCGCCAATGTCTGCACACTCGTTGGGTGTAGGTGATATAAAGTTACATTCCGCGTTAAATCAAAAGCTTAATGCTGAAATAGCCCTATCGTTATCGGCAGGTGAAGAGCTTGCTGATGTAAAGATTTCCTTGGCTTCACCGGATAAATTTGACCAAGCAGGTATTGCTTGGAGTTTATTTTTATCAAAGGTTAAGTTTGAGCCTATCCTAAAAGCAAATGGAAAAATTGTTATTAAAGTAACCTCTCATGAGGTTGTGCAAGAGCCTTTCCTTGATTTCTTGGTTGAAGTTAGCTGGCCTAAAGGTGAAGTTTTTAAAGAGTTTACTGTTTTGGTTGATCCGCCTGTTGTTTATCTGCAAAGTGCGATTGAAACGCCGACAATTTCTGCTACGCAACCTACTGTTAGTACGGTAAATACAAATACCGCCGCGCAAAATGATTTTAGTAGTCTAGCGGTAGAGGGTGAATATGGCCCTACTAATCGAAGTGATTCTTTGTGGAAGGTTGCTGAAAAAGTTAATACGTACAATGATGTCTCTGTAGAGCAAATGATGATGGCCTTATATAAGGCTAATCCTCGTGCGTTTTATAAGAAGAATGTGAATGCACTGATGGCTGGAAAAAGCTTAAAGATCCCAGAGAAATCTGAGATTGTGCGCTTATCTAAAAAACAAGCAAATACTGAATTCTACAATCAAATGGCTGTTTGGGAAGGCAAAGCAATTGCTGAGCCTGAAGTTCAGCTAGCTAGTACAGATACTAAAAGCAGCAATCAGTTAACCCTAGTGCCGCCTACAGAAGAGCTTATAGGTTCAGATGCTTTATCTGCTGGTGCCTCTGATATTGATACGCTTGGTTTAACAACTGAAAATCAGGAATTACAAGAGCGTCTGGCAAATTTAGAAAAGCAGTTTGTGATTATGCAAGAAATGCTGGCGATTAAAGATCAGCAACTTGCTGCTATACAAAACGCACAAATTGTCCCTGAATCTCAGCATGAAGAACCAGGGGATGTGAGTGTAACAGATGTAAATGTTACTGAGCAGCCTTTAGTTCAGGAAGGTTTGGTGACAGAAAGCCCAGTTACTACACCTACTGTAACGCCTGAGCAAAATGTTGTTACTGAATCATCCCCTAAACAAGCACCTTTACCGGTAGTTAAGAAACCCGCTATAGCATCACCACCAGTAACTAGTGTAACTGAGGAGAGTGAGTCTTCAAGTTTTAGCTATTCCTATTTGGGTTTTGGCTTGGGTGGTTTAGTGCTGGTTGGCTTGGCTTTATTATTATGGCGTAGACGTCAAGCAGAAGAAGAAATTAACGATAACAGTATGTTCGCTTCTTCAAGTGAAATTATATTGCCTACTGTTGAGGAAGAGTTGTCTGTACCAGTATTTGATGAGACGCCTTCTTATGATGTCGGAACGGTCGGGGAAAGTTCATTTTTAAGTGAATTTACACCGAGTGATTTTGATGTATTTGAGTCAGACCAGGCAGAAGTTGACCCTAGTTCAGAAGCTGATGTTTATCTTGCTTATGGCCGATATCAGCAAGCAGAAGAATTAATGCGTCAAGCAATTAAAGATTTTCCTGATAAAGATGACTACAAGCTTAAGCTCTTAGAGATTTTTTATGCTAGTGAAAATAGCGATGCATTTGCCGAGTTTTCAACAGAGTTAGTTGCTGAAGGTAAAAATAGCGACGTGGCCTTTTGGGGTAAAGTTTCAGAAATGGGTGGTGAGCTTGTTCCTGGTTCTGATCTATTTTCTGCTGAGCAGAGAGAATCTAAATTTGATGTAGATGATAATGACTTTACTATTGTAAATGAGTTGCCGGCTATTAGTGAGCAAGAAGAGCCTGCTGTAGTAGCTAATACAGAGCAAACAGCTATATCTTTGAATGCAGAAACAGAGGCTTCTGATAACTCGGAGATTGAATTTGATTTAAGCTCCTTTTCTCTGATGGATGATGCGGCTGATAAGCAGGATGATCAGCAAGGAAAGGCTGAAAATAATGAATTAGATTCTGATGTTGAAAGTGTTGAGTTCGATTTAAGCTCTTTTTCTTTGATGGATGATGAGGATAAACAAGAGCCTACTGCAGTTAAATCAGGCGATGATATTGAAAGTGTTGATTTCGATTTAAGTTCATTTGATACCGTTAGTTCTGACACTAAAAAAGCCCCTGAGCTAAATGCCCCTCAAGACTTGGAAACATTTGATTTTGATCAGGCTGATGCTATGGGCTCTAGCGAATCTTTAGTGCTTGATGATGACATGGAAGATGTTAACTTAGATGAGTTTGATTTTTCTTCGGATAGTTCGCCTGCAAGCAAAGCAGAAAAGTCGGTTGATACTGTGGAGGAGGCTGGGTCTGTTGATGTCGCAAAGCCTGAAAGTAATGACTTTGACTTTGATTTTGATTTCGACGACATTTCTGATGCCCCTCCTGTTGCAGAAAAAACTGATATGTTCGATGAAGATAACTTAATGGTTTCAGATTTGACTGATATGGATGAATTTGAAACAAAAATAGACTTAGCTAAAGCTTATATAGATATGGGTGATGCAGATGCTGCTAAGGATATTGCCCAAGAGGTGCTAGAAAAAGGTACTGATGCTCAAAAGCAAGAGGCGCAAACAATTATTGATAAGTTGGTCTGATTGTTAAGTTATAAATAATCAGTGCTAAGGAATGCACATTAAATAAAACCCGAAACTTTAAGTTATGAAGCACCGCCAGTCCTCGAAGGACTGGCGGTGCTTTCGGATATTATTGAATTTTG
>CBDVDU010000008.1:0-25592 GCA_965372825.1 uncultured Gammaproteobacteria bacterium
AACGGTAACTTCTGTATTAGTGTCAATAAGTTCTAATTTAATTTTAGCTCTATCACGTAAACCACTCCACTCAGTTGCTCTGTCTTCCCAATGTAAAATTGTTGGGTAAATTAGAATATCGTACCCTTGTTGTTTGGCGCTAAGAAGTGAATCATTTTTACTTAATGTTTCATCTGCCTTTTCAGATTTAACACCCAAAATAGATAGTTCATTGAATAATTCATCCCTAGTCATTTCACCTGAATTGATATAATTCTCCCCATCGTATTTGCCATCTTTGGGGGTTGATATGTAATAACTATCGTTTATTGATAGTTGCTTATCATCATGTCTTATAACGTCATACTTAGCAGTACATGCAGATAAAATAAATATGACGAATAATAATCCTAATTTTTTCATTTAGAGTCCAGTGTAATTAAAAATTAATAAGTATTGTAATAATCATTTAACAGTCCAGCGTTTATCCATTTCGTATTCCGCAAGCTACATACGGGCTACGGAGTCAATAATTCTTCTAGCATATTTTGATGCAAACGCTCTATCCAATCTTGAGTGAATAAAGGTTCGATAAAATTATAGCTAAACGTAAGTTGTTTATTAAATTGACAGCTTAAAAAGGCGAGTGCGGGTGGGCTAGAGATTTGGCATAGGTGATATATTTTTGTAATATCACTGCCAAAAAAAGCGCTGTGTGATAAATCGACATGACCTATATCAGAGAACCAAAATGAATTACGTTCAGTACCGGTGCGCATGGATTTACGTAGTTTTTCGCCGTGTTGTTCTAACGATAACCAACTAGCAGCCCACATGACTGGCAGAAACGCATAGTCGAACTTTTCGCGTATAGCCTGCATGTTTTGCTGTTTTAGGTGCTCAAATAGGGCGACTCTATCAGCTAGTAAAGCTTTGGGTGCTTGAGCAAATAAAGGAGCGACATGGTTACTTAATAAGGGGCTTAGGGCTTTATTTTTACGTAAATTAAAGGCGTAAGGTGTGCAATAGGCTTCCCCCGCTTGTTCGGGATTCATCTTGTGCAAGGCGCGCATAAAGCAGCCTACATAATATAAGCTAGTACCGGTTAAGCCGACTTGTTGGCGGGCTAGGGTATTAATTGCTTGGGTTTGTTCTAGGCTAAGCGTGTAGGTATTAAAATTTAATTGTTTGGGCGCTAAGCTAGTATCTGCATGAATAATGCTTTGCAAGTTATCTAATTTGGAAATGTAGCGTTTAGCTTTAAAAAACATGCCAACCTTTTGCCACCATTTATATTTAGCTAATTGAGTGTTAACTAGCGGCTCAAGCTTAGGTAAATCAAAACGGTTGCGGGCTTCTAAAGATTCAGTGCATAAGTATTTTAAAATTAAATCAGCCCCGCGCGCATCACAGAAAGGGTGAATCCAGCGCATTAAAAAGGTAGTTTTTGCAGTGCTACAGATCAGATGAAACTCAATTGGCGGAATCGTTTCGCGGTCTTGTTTGTGATTTAGTAATCTAACAACTGTTTCTTTATGAAATGCGCTTTCATCAGTATTGTTGTCATTGTGGTGCAGATAAAAAAGCGGGTGTTGTTGCTTACGTGTACACCAAAAATACCGTCTACCGCGTTGTTGTAAGCTAGCAAAAGCAAGAGGGAAACGCTCACCAAATTCAGTAATGCGTTGTTCCAATGCTTCAATGTCTGGAGTGCCTGAGAGCTCTAAAGCAAAGCCACAAAGACTGCCGGGCATTTGTTCTTGGCGTATTTCCTCATCCATTGCTAAGGTAAAGCAATCGGATGGGTTGAGTATTTGGATGATGTCTTCGTTAGGCGTTTTCATGCTTTATGTTGCAATACCCATTTTTCAAGCGCGTTGAATGAGTTGACGTTATCGGGATCAATTTCCGAGTCAGGCAGGGTGACGCCGAATTGTTCTTCTATATACATAATCAAACGCATAATGCCCATGCTGTCTAGGCCGGCTTCTAATAAGTCGTCATCATCAGAAAATTTGTCAGGCTCGGCGACAAAAATAAGTTCATCAAAAATAAAATCGCGGATTTTTTGTGTCATCGTGCGGTGCGGGAGTTAATTGTGTGGGAGTAGCGTATTTGATTGTAAATACTCGGTGTAATTTAAAATATAGTTATTGCGTCCATGTTGTATTCATGGGGCTACTTTTAAGCCCTCCCTTGCTGGGGAGGGTTTGGGAGAGGAGGGAATTAAAAAATTCTCTTTTGCTAAGTACTTTTTTCTTTATTTCTAAAAGCAGAAAGAATATGAAAAAGGAATTTAGTTTAACCTCTCCTCACCCAACCCTCTCCAACAGGAGAGGGCTTTTTAGCAGCATCCATCATTTTACGCTGAGTAGTTATGTGATTTAGAACTTAATCTTCTAACTGCTGTAAGCCATCTAAATGCCATTTAGGGTGTAGGCTGTTTTTCTGTTTGATAAAAGTCCACACTTCGCGGATTTGCTCTGGTTGTGCGTTACTTTCTTCGCGCATGAGTACATCAAATAAAACCACGGCTTCTAAGTCATTGCCTAAATCGCGCACTTCCAATAATTCTACTTCAACTTTTAAAACATCAGTATGGTTTTCACCTTCTGTTGCTTTAATTTGATTTTGAATTTCAGCGAATACTTTGTCAGTGGTTAGGCTGCGAATTTCCGCAAGATCTTTTTTATCCCAAGCTGTTTGTAGCATATTAAAAGCACCTTTGGCGCCTTCTAAGAAATCAGCTTTATCAAAGTCTTTGGGTAATACCAGTGCATCCTCAACAATATGTTCTTCAGGCGTGAAGTTAGCAGTTTGCATACTACCTTTATTGGAAAATATATCCGTATCAAAGCCAGCATTATTATTGTTTGGGGTATTATTTGTGCGCTGGTAATTGCTGTCTATAACTGGAGGTGTTGATGAGGTCGGGCTATTATAAGTATCGCGGGTATAGGCGGGACGGGCTTGCTGTCTGCCGGATTTTGCTGCAAATAACTTAAATAATAAAAAAGCAATTCCGCCGAACATAAGAATATCCATGAAATTGAAATTTTCAAAAGCGCCACCAAAAAACAATGAGCCTAGTAAGCCACCTAAAGCTAAGCCGCCAAGTAAGCCCATTAATCCACCGCGTTTAGACATGGCGGAGCGAGCGGTTTGATTTTGATTGGAGGCTCGTTGTTGGCTAGCTGATTTTGGCGCAGATTTAGTTGCCGTGCGGCTGTAGGATTTGCTATAAGAGGATTTACTGCCAAATGAGCTAGAGCCGCCAAAGCGTCTCGCTTCTGCGTCAGATATGCCGGCTGTTGATAAGCTGAAAGCGACAATTAATGTGAAAAAAATACCTGATAATTTATTCATAGTCTTTATTTTTGATAGGTTGTGAATAAAATAGATTTACATGCGGAGCGTCGGGCAACGCGAGTGCTCCCCGACCTGCGAATAGATAATAAACCCCATCCATTTTGAAATGTGCAGTTTTTAGGTAACCGTTCAGATCCCCCCTAGAAAACATCAAAACACCTTGCCATTCCTGCATGCTTTTAGCAGGAATCTATATTAACAAACAGATTCCCGATAAAGCTTGTGCCCACGCTTGACTGGGTAAACTTCGGGAATGACGAGAGTTTTCATCAACTACGATTTTCAATGTAGACTGGGTTTATGAGGTCTAAATAATAGAAACTAGTTTTCTGTGTAGATAACTTTATTGCTGCCCGGGGTGCTAACGATTTCACCCACTGGGAACGCTTTCTCGCCTAGCTCATTCAACATGGCTAGTGCACTAGCTTCATGCTCTGCTGCAACACAAACAATCATACCGATACCGCAGTTAAAAGTGGTCAGCATGTTTTCTTGAGTCACATTGCCTTGTTCTTGTAACCATTGAAAAATAGCCGGCATTTCCCAAGCATTAAGGTTGATGTTGGCGCTTAGGTTTTCAGGCAATACGCGCGGTACATTTTCAGTGATACCGCCACCAGTGATATGCGCCATTGCATGTACAGGCACTTTAGCGATTAGTTGCAGTAACTGTTTTACATAAATGCGTGTAGGCTCGAGTAAATGGTCAGCTAATTCTTTATCGCCAAGCTTTTCTGATAAAGAGGTTTTGCTATGCTCAATAATTTTGCGAATTAATGAGTAGCCATTTGAGTGAGGCCCTGAAGAAGCGATACCGATTAATTTATTGCCCGCAGCAACTTTACTGCCATCAATAATAGAATCTTTTTCTACGATACCGACACAAAAACCCGCTAGATCATATTCGCCATCAGCATACATGCCCGGCATTTCTGCCGTTTCACCGCCAACTAAAGCAGCACCAGCAAGTTCGCAGCCTTTACCTATGCCTTCGATCACTGAAGTTGCAATATCGACATCGAGCTTGCCCGTGGCAAAGTAATCTAGGAAGAATAATGATTCTGCGCCTTGAACGATAATATCGTTAACGCACATACCGACTAGGTCAATACCAACGGTGTTATGGCGGTTTAAATCAATTGCTAGTTTTAATTTTGTGCCCACACCATCTGTACCAGACACTAAAACAGGGTGTTTATAGCGATCTAATGGTAAATCAAACAAGGAGCCAAAGCCGCCTAGTCCAGCCATAACGCCAGGTGTTCTGGTTCTTGCCGCTATGGGTTTGATGCGCTCAACAAGCGTATTGCCTGCTTCTATATCAACGCCGGCACTTTTATAGTTTAAACTCTCTTGTTTTTGTTCGCTCACGAGTGTTCTCTTCTGGGTAAAATTAAATTATAGTTAACTCTTATTGTACAAGACAAAATTAATGATATGAAAGCGCTTATTAAGTTTTTACTAGTTTGTTACTTATTTTCTGCAGCTTATGTGCAGGCAATTGAGATAAAAGGTTTGTTTGAAGTTGAGGTTTCTGCGCTCAGTCAATCCCGAGAAGATAGAAATGCAGCTTTGCGTGAAGCTATGGGGATTGTGCTTAATAGGCTTATGGTTGGCGATAATATAAATCAAGATGCCACGGTGAAAATTGCCTTGGATAATGCCGCTTCTTATGTGGATCAATATCAATACGAGCTGAATGTTGATGCTAAAGCAGGTAGTGAAACGCGTGTCATGCGTGTCGCCTTTAATGAAGAAATGCTGGTGGAGTTGATGCGCAGCAGTAGCTTGGCCATTTGGAATGAAATACGTGATGAAGTATTAGTTTGGGTGGTGGTTGAGCAGTTTGGTCAGCGAGCAATACTTGATGTTGATCAGAATATGGAGATTGAACAGGCATTGCAGACGGCGGCAAAGTTAAAAGGCGTGCCGATCTTGTTGCCGTTAATGGATTTAGAAGAAAAGCAAAAGGTTTTGGTCGCGGATGTGCTTAGTGCTTACCCTAAAAAGCTAATGCAGGCGTCAGAGCGCTATGACGTTGCCGCTATACTTTCGGGTAAATTACGTAAGCAGCGGGGGTGTTGGAGTTCGGAATGGACTTTAAGCTTTAATAGTAAGATTGAGCAGTGGACCGTGCCTTGTCTTGGTTTGGCTGAGAATTTAGCCGCTGCATTTCAAGGTGTATATAAGCCATTAGCTACTTTTTACTCAGTTAAAGCTGATCAAGATGGTTTAGGTGATGTTGTTTTGAAAATTGGTGGTATTAGCGGCATGACAGCGGAAACTAACATTAAGTCATATTTACGTAAACTACCGATGGTAAGCTCGGTGAAATGGGTGCGGGTGGATCAAGAGCTGCACGTTTTTCAATTAAAAACCACGGGAACCCAAGCAGCGTTGCAAGAATATATTGCTCTGGGGCGTGAATTACGTGAAAAAGGAGTGGATATGCATGATAATAGTCTGCTTTATGAGTTGAGGGGACGGTAGGCAGGGCGATTTTTAGCTTTGATACATTATATTCTTCTGAGCTCTCACTAAATTTTCAAACGATTTTATTTGCCCATGCAATTTGATTTATTAAATACCGATGGTCATGCGCGCAGAGGGCGCATGACTTTTGATCGAGGCGTTGTGCAAACGCCTATTTTTATGCCTGTTGGTACTTATGGTTCAGTTAAGTCGCTGTCGCCACATGAGTTAACTGATATTGGTGCGCAAATTATATTGGGTAATACTTTTCATTTGATGTTGCGGCCCACGACTGACGTTATTAAGGCGCATGGCGATTTGCATGACTTTATGTCTTGGCAAGGGCCAATTTTAACTGACTCCGGTGGTTTTCAAGTTTTTAGCTTGGGTGATTTACGTAAAATTACCGAAGCGGGCGTGACCTTTAAATCACCTATTGATGGCCATAAGATTTTTATGGGCCCTGAAGAATCGATGCAGGTGCAGCGTGATTTAGGTTCAGATATCGTGATGATTTTTGATGAATGCACGCCTTATCCGGCAACCGTTCAGGAAGCAGCTGATTCAATGCGTTTATCTTTGCGTTGGGCGGAGCGTAGCAAAAAAGCACACGGCGATAACCCAAATGCTTTATTTGGTATTGTTCAAGGCGGTATGTATGAGCATTTACGCCATGAATCAATTGCGGGCTTAGTCGATATAGGCTTTGATGGCTATGCGATTGGCGGCCTATCGGTAGGTGAGCCTAAAGATGAAATGATGGGCACATTAGATGTCGTGCATCAGCATTTACCAGTTGATAAGCCGCGTTATTTAATGGGCGTCGGCACACCGGAAGATTTAATTGAAGGCGTAAGGCGTGGTATTGATATGTTTGACTGTGTGATGCCTACGCGTAACGCACGCAATGGTCATATTTTTACGACAACGGGTGTGATTAAAATTCGCAATAGCCAATATCAGTTTGATACCAAGCCGCTTGATGAGTCTTGTGAATGTTATACCTGTCAAAATTATTCGCGTAGTTATTTGCGCCATTTAGATAAATGTCATGAGATTTTAGGTGCGCGCTTAAACACCATTCATAACTTGCATTATTATTTAAACTTAATGCAGGAGGTGCGTGAAAGCATTGAAAACAATGCCTTTGAAAAATATGTCAAGAGTTTTTATGAACAACGGGGCAAAGCTGTTCCGGATATGGCATAATGGCAGGCTTTTTTATTAAACGTATTCAACTTTGGGGAACTCATGAGTTTTTTTATATCTGATGCTTTAGCGGAGGCTGCACCAGCAGCGCAACAACCAGGTTGGGAAGGTATGTTATTTCCACTGGGTATTTTAGTATTTTTCTACTTCTTGTTTTTGAGACCACAGCATAAACGCACAAAAGAGCATAAAAAAATGCTGGAGCAAATGCAGCCAGGTGCTGAAGTTGTTACTGCTGGTGGTGTTTTAGGTAAAGTTGTTAGTTTAGACGAGAATTTTGTCCAAGTTGAAGTGGCTAATAATGTGGTTATTCAGGTGCAACGTCATCAAATTAGTAGCTTAATGCCTAAAGGGACTTATAAAGTTCAAATGAAAAAAACAAAATCTTAATTCTGCGTTAAGCAATTAATACAGCGCGTAATAATGGAGCTGGCACAATTCTTTGTGTCAGCCATTGCTTTATCTTGACGGACATATCATGCAAAACCATTTCCCTTTCTGGAAAAACTTTTTAATTATCACGGTCTTACTTGTAGGTATTGTCTATGCATTACCTAATCTTTTTGGTGATGACCCTTCGGTGCAGATCTCTGCAAGTAATCAGACTGAAATATCTCCTGCACAGCTAGGCAATATAGAAAGCACGTTAAAAAAGGCAGCGATTACAGTGAAAGCTGTTGAAAGGCAGAAAAATAAAATTTTAGTGCGCTTTAATAATACCAATGAACAAATGCGTGCCGCAGATTTATTACGCAATAGTATAGGTAATAAATTTACCGTCGCCTTAAATTTAGCGCCTGCGACACCTGATTGGCTACGCTCTTTTGGTGCAGAGCCGATGTATTTGGGCTTGGACTTGCGTGGTGGTGTTCACTTTCTATTAGAAGTGGATATGGATGCAGCACTGAAGCAAGCAGAGCAAAGATATAATGACGATATACGTTCAGCATTGCGTACTGCTAAGATTCGTTATAAATCCGTTAGCTTTGATAGTGGTGCAGTTAAAGTTGTTTTGCGCAATGATAAAGATAAGCAGGCTGCGGTTGCGTTAGCTGATACTGAGTTTAGTAAGTTAAATATGAAAGAGGAAGGCGAGCAGCCGATTTTATATTTAAGTATCTCGGAAAAAGAAATAAAAGAAATTAAGAAATTTGCATTAGCACAGAATATTACGACATTACGTAATCGTGTTAATGAGCTAGGTGTGTCTGAGCCAGTTATTCAACAGCAAGGTGATAACCGTATTGTTGTTCAGTTACCGGGTGTGCAAGATACCACGCAGGCAAAAGAGATTTTAGGTACGACTGCGACGCTTGAATATCGCAAGGTTGATACTGAACATGATGTGCAACGTGCCGTGGCTGGGCAAGTTCCTATTGGTTCTAGTTTGTATTATGAGCGTGATTCGAAAGCCCCTGTATTATTGAAGCGACGCGTTATTATTACCGGTGATCAGATTGTTGATGCGTCATCAGGTTTGGACCAAAATGGCTCAGCTTCAGTTAATATCGTGTTAAACGGTATTGGCGCAAAGAAAATGGGTAAATTTACCCAAGATAATATTGGCCAGCCTATGGCGGTTGTATTTATCGAGCAGAAATCAACTACGCATATAGTGAATGGCAAGAAAATACGCCGTAAAGAGCAAATTAAAGAAGTCATTAGTATTGCGACTGTGCGCGATGCGTTTAGTAAGCGATTTCAAACGACTGGTTTAGATAGTTCACAAGAAGCACGTAAGTTAGCTTTACTATTAAGAGCGGGTGCATTAGCTGCGCCAGTTGATATTGTTGAAGAGCGTACGGTTGGGCCAAGTTTAGGTCAAGACAATATTGATAAGGGGATTTTATCTGTTGTGGTTGGATTTGTCTTAGTGCTCGTGTTTATGGCTGTTTACTATAAAGTTTTTGGCTTAATTGCTAACTTAGCATTAACCTTTAACCTTGTGGTTATTATCGCTGTACTCTCTATGCTACAAGCAACGCTAACATTACCTGGTATCGCTGGGATTGTATTGACAGTTGGTATGGCGGTTGATGCGAATGTTTTGATTTTTGAACGAATCAAAGAAGAACTGAAAAATAAACAATCGCCGCAAACCAGTATTTTTCTAGGTTATGAAAAAGCGTTTGCGACTATTTTTGATGCGAATATCACAACTTTATTAGTGGCCTTGGTGCTGTTTGGTTTTGGTACTGGCTCAATTAAAGGCTTTGCTATTACTTTGGCCATTGGGATTTTAACGTCTATGTTTACGGCTATCTTGGGTTCTCGCATGATTGTGAACTGGATTTATGGTAATCGTCGAATTGACAAGCTATCTATTTAACAAGGAGACATACGATGTTAAAAGAAATTGATTTTTTAGGAAAACGTAAATTTGCCGCTATTTTCTCTGGTCTGTTGCTGGTTGTGGCTATTGGCTCTTTAGCAGTACAAGGCTTGAAGTTCGGTATTGATTTTACTGGCGGAACTTTAGTTGAAATCGGCTATAAGAAAGCCGTTGATTTAAAGATTATGCGCGCTGGGCTGGAAGCTGCTGGGATTGATGATGCGATAGTACAGCATTTTGGTTCATCTCAAGAGGTTTTGATTCGTTTAAGGCCGAAAGATGGCGTTAGTAATGCTGAAATCAGTACCGCTGTATTGAATGCTGTTAATACTGGAATGAACGAGCAGGGCGATGTGCGCCGTGTTGAGTTTGTTGGTCCGCAAGTAGGCGATGAATTGACTGAGGACGGTGGTTTAGCTTTGCTTTACTCAATGTTTGGTATTTTGATTTATGTGGCTTGGCGTTTTGAGTATAAATTCGCCTTAGGTTCAGTGGCTGCTTTAGCGCACGATGTATTGATAACTTTAGGCATTTTCTCAGTTTTTCAACTGGAATTTGATTTGACTGTGTTAGCCGCTATTTTAGCTGTGATCGGATATTCTTTAAACGATACCATCGTTGTTTATGATCGTATTCGTGAGAATTTTAGATTACTACGTAAAGGTTCTGCCGAGTCAGTTATGAACATTTCGTTAAATCAGACTTTAAGTCGTACATTAATGACTTCATTAACGACGCTTTTGGTATTGCTCGCTTTGGCTATATTGGGCGGTGAAATTATTCATAATTTCGCGATTGCCTTATTGATTGGTGTAGTGGTTGGTACTTATTCATCTATTTATGTAGCGAGCCCTCTAGTGTTGGTATTAGGTGTTAGTAAAGAAGACTTGATGGAACCTGAGGTTGAAGTTGAAGGTAAAGAATTTGATATGATGCCTTAATTCAATAATACCCGAAAGCACCGCCAGTCCTTCGGGGACTGGCGGTGCTTCATAAGCTAAGTTTCGGGTTTTATTTAATGTGCGTTCCTTAGGGGTGTCGGTATTTGTAATTCAGATGCATTTTGTAAGAAATGCATTAGATATTTTTGTTTTATTTATTTTGTGTTTATTTTATTTTAATTGTGGAGTTTAAAGAAATGGCAGTAGAACGTACTTTTTCTATCGTAAAACCTGATGCAGTAGCCGCTAACAATATCGGTGAAATTTATAGCCGTTTTGAAAAGAATGGTTTACGCATCGTTGCAGCTAAAATGATGCAACTATCTAAAGAAAAAGCAGAAGGCTTTTATGCTGAGCATAGCGAGCGTGGTTTTTTTAATGACTTAGTATCTTTCATGACTTCTGGCCCAGTAATGGTTCAAGTTTTAGAAGGCGAAGGCGCAATCTTGAAAAACCGTGATTTAATGGGCGCAACTAACCCTAAAGACGCTGCGGCAGGTACAATCCGCGCTGATTTCGCAACTAGCATTGATGAAAATGCTGCACATGGTTCAGATTCTGCAGAATCTGCAGCACGTGAAATCGCTTACTTCTTCTCAGATGCAGAACTTTGTGACCGTATCCGTTAATAAAGAAAAAATAAATCTACTCAATTTCGACAGAAAGGGCCTACAAGCCTTTTTTGCCGAAATTGGCGAGAAGCCTTTTCGCGCCACCCAATTGATAAAATGGATTTATCAAGAGGGTGAGTTTGATTTTGACCAGATGTTAAATTTAAGTAAGTCTTTGCGGGCTTACTTAAATGAACATTGCTGCATTGTTGCGCCTGAAATAATTTTGGAACAGGTCGCTAGTGATGGTACCCGCAAATGGATTGTTGAAATGGGTGGTGGCAATAAAGTTGAAGCGGTTTATATTCCCGAAGCTAATCGAGCTACCTTATGCGTTTCTTCGCAAGTTGGTTGCGCTTTAGCGTGTACTTTTTGTTCTACTGCACAACAAGGCTTTAATCGTAATCTTACGACTGCAGAAATTATTGGTCAGTTGATGGCGGCTAATGCACGCATGGGTGCAGAAGGAAGAGTCACTAATGTGGTAATGATGGGTATGGGCGAGCCTTTATTGAATTTTGATAATGTCGTGCCAGCCATGAATTTAATGACTGAAGATTTTGCTTTTGGTTTGTCAAAGCGACGTGTAACCATTAGTACTTCAGGTGTTGTACCTGCTATGTATCGCTTAACCGAGGTTTGCGATATCAGTATGGCGGTGTCTTTGCATGCACCAACGGATGAGTTGCGTGATATTTTGGTGCCAATTAACCAGAAGTACCCGTTAAAAGAATTGATGGCAGCTTGTAAGAAATATATCGAAGGGTCGCCGCGGGGCTTTATTACTTTTGAATATGTGATGCTAGAGGGTATTAATGATTCAGTGGCTGATGCGCGAGCATTAGTTAAATTACTGAAAGATGTGCCGTCTAAGATGAACTTAATTCCATTTAATCCTTTTCCTAACACCCAGTACAAGTGCTCATCTAAAGCTGCGATTGAGAAGTTCAGAGATGTGGTGCATAAGGCTGGTATTATCACTACGGTACGTAAAACGCGTGGTGAGGATATAGATGCAGCTTGTGGGCAGTTAGTAGGTAAAGTTTTAGATAAAAGTCGTCGAGCAGAGCGATTACAGAAGATGGGTTTATCATCGTGAAAATACTTAAGATTGCATTTTTAGGTCTTAGTAGCTTGATAGTGGCGTGCTCGACAACGACTGATACAAGCGGTTATTTGCAGCCTGACAAGGTGGTGGTAGAACGACCTGCTAAAGAGCGTGCGCAAACATTAACGGATTTGGGTACGGCATATTATCGATTAGAAAAATATGGCTATGCACTGGAGTATTTAGACGAGTCGTTAGCTTTAGACGCTAATAATGCACAGACTTATCAAATGATAGGTTTAATTAATATGCGCCAAAATCTGCCAGATCAAGTGCAGATTTCTTTTACTAAAGCATTGCACATTGAGCCTGATAATTTTGATATATTGACTGATTATGCTGTTTTTCTATATGGCCAAGAGCGATATGAAGACGCGGTAATTGCGTTTAATCGTGCCGTAGATGCCCCTTTTTATAGACGCAAGTGGGTTGCTTATACTTACCTTGGTTTATATGATTTAAAAAATGACCAGAAAGTAGACGCGGAAAAGAAGTTTTATTACGCTTTAAAAATAAATAAAAATTATGCGCCTGCTTTGCTGGAAACGGCTCGCATTCGTTATGGCAAAGGACAAATGATGCCGGCAAGAGCCTTCATCGAGCGTTATTTTGCGAATGCCGGGAAAACCTTAGAGGGTTTGCGCCTAGCCATTAAAATAGAGCGGGCTTTGCAAGACTATGACATGGTTGAACAATATCAACTGAGATTAAAGCGCGCATTTCCTTATGCGGGTTAAACTTGTCGACTAATTACCTTCTTCAGATTAAATATGAGTACCTAAAATATGGCAAATAATATTCAGGCTATTCGTGGTATGCACGATGTTTTACCTGATCAAACGCCTCGCTGGCAGTTTGTTGAACAACAAGTAAGAGAGGTTTTAGCGGCCTATGGTTATGCGGAAATACGCTTACCTATCGTCGAAAAAACAGAATTATTTAAGCGCTCTATCGGTGAAGTCACTGATATTGTGGAAAAGGAAATGTACACTTTTGATGATCGTAATGGTGATTCATTAACTTTGCGGCCTGAAGGCACGGCAGGATGTTTGCGCGCCTGTTTAGAGCATGGTTTATTGCATAATCAAGTACATAGACTTTGGTATTATGGGCAAATGTTTCGCCATGAACGTCCGCAAAAAGGACGCTATCGTCAGTTTATACAGTTAGGCGTAGAAACTTATGGTATGGCTGGTTCTGATATTGATGCGGAATTAATTTTATTAAGTCATCGTTTGTGGCAGCGTTTAGCCATTTTAGGCAAAGTAAAATTGCAGCTTAATTCTTTAGGTACGATTGAAGAGCGCGTTGTTTATCGTGAGAAATTAGTTGAATACTTTAATCAACAGCCTGAATTATTAGATGAAGATAGTAAACGTCGCCTACTAAGTAACCCTTTGCGTATTTTAGACACTAAGAATCCTGATATGCAGGCATTAGTAGATAATGCACCGACCTTAATGAGTTATTTGGGTGAAGAGAGCAAAGCGCACTTTAAAGGTTTGACGGATACTTTAGATGCTTTAGGCATTGCTTACACGATTAATCAGCGCTTAGTGAGAGGCTTGGATTATTACAGCAAAACTGTTTTTGAATGGGTTACGACTGAGCTAGGTGCGCAAGGAACGATTTGTGCCGGTGGGCGCTATGATGGTTTGATCGAGCAACTGGGTGGTAAGCCTAATCATGCCGTGGGTTTTGCTATGGGCATGGAGCGTATTCTAGCTTTGTTGGAAACGCGTGAAGACTTGGATACTATTCAGTCGATTGATGCTTATATGATTTTAGTTGGCGCAGCAGCAGAGAAGTCAGGCTTGCTTTTAGCAGAAAAACTGAGGGACAGCTTGCCGAATTTAAGATTGCAAATGAATTGTGGCGCGGGTAGTTTTAAAAGCCAGTTTAAAAAGGCTGATAAAAGTGGTGCGGATTACGCGTTGATTTTAGGTGATGATGAAGTCGCAAACAATGAAATTAGCATAAAATTCTTACGCACTAATGCTGAGCAACGTACCGTTACACTGGCAGAGCTTATTGAATTAATGCAAAACTAATAAATTCATAATATACGATACTAAAGGTAATTAAAGTGGAAATTTACGAAACTGAAGAAGAACAAGTTGCAGCTTTAAAAGATTGGTGGAAAGCGAATGGATCATCGGTGATTTCTGGTGTTGTAATCGCTGCTATTACTATTGGTGGATGGAATCTTTGGCAAAGTTCTCAAAAAGATAAAGTGAGCCAAGCCTCTGCTATGTATGAGCAATTACTGCAAGCACAAAAGGCAGGTAAAGCTGAGTCGGTAGATACAATTGCGACTAATTTGAATGCTGAGTTTGGTTCAACAGCTTATGGTGCTTATGGTTTGCTATTTCAAGCAAAAGAAAGAATTAAGCAAAACGATTTGAGTGCGGCGAAAGCTCTTTTTGAGCAAGCGATAGCAGCAACTGATGATGCGGAAATTAAGCATGTGGCACGGACACGTTTAATTCGCGTGTTATTGGCGCAAAAAGAATATGAACAAGGTTTGCAAACTATCGCTGATGTCGATCAGTCATCTTTGGGTGGCTTTGCAGGCATTTATGAAGAGCTAAAGGGTGATTTATACGTTGCTATGGGGCAGGTTGGTGAAGCGAGAACGGCTTATCAATTAGCGTTACAAGCAGGTCAAAGCACGCCTTTATTACAATTTAAATTAGATGATTTAACAGCGGCTGATAGCACTCAAGGATAAGTGTGGTTTATTACTTAATGCGTAAACTTTTTATTGTATTCGTGCTGATTGCTTTAAGCGGTTGTACTGCGGTCACTACATTTTCCAGTGCTATCGGTGACTTGTTTAGTGATTCGGATAATGCCGAACCTCCTGCTGAGTTAACAGAATATCAGCCTGAAATAAAATTAGAAATTTTATGGGATGAGGATGATGGTGTCGGTACTGATGGGTTAGCTATGAATTTAGTGCCAGCCATAGCGGATGGGCGTATTATTATTGCCGACCGCGACGGTCTAATTCAAGCAAGAAATTTACTGGATGGTGAGTTATTTTGGGAGGTGGAAACTGAATTACCTATTTCCTCGGGCCCAGTAATTGATGACGATCTAGTTTTTGTTGGCACCAGTAAAGCGCATGTTTTGGCTTTAAATGTAGCCACCGGTGAAGCGGTTTGGAAGCAACGCGTATCCAGTGAAATTATGGCTTTGCCTGTGGCTGCCGAAGATAAGTTATTGGTGCGTACTACGGATGGTAAAGATATAGCGCTAAATCGAATGGATGGTAAGCAAGTCTGGTCTGTTGAGAACAGTGTTCCTGCTTTAAGTATTCGTGGCGCTGGTTCGCCAGTAGTTTCGGACGATAGCGTTATTATTGGTAATGCTAATGGTAAGTTGATTGCACTTAATTTGATGGATGGGGCGTATTTATGGGAAACCAGTATTGCGATTCCTAAAGGGCGATCTGAGATAGAGCGCTTAACAGATATTAATGGTACGCCCGTATTAAAAGATTATACCGTTTTTGTTAGTAGCTATAAGAGTGGTATCGGTGCAGTTTCTCCAGTCGATGGCGAAGTGTTATGGCGTAATGAGTCTATTTCGGCGATTTATGGCTTAAGTGCTGATCGAAGCTATTTGTATTTAAGTGATGTGAGTAGTGATGTCTGGCAATTAGATCAGCGTAATGGTGCATCTTATTGGAAGCAAACTGATTTACATCAGCGTCGCTTATCGGTGCCTGCTGTTTATGATGATTATGTCGTGGTTGGCGACTTTGAAGGCTATTTGCACTGGTTATCAAAAACCGACGGTCGCTTATTGGCACGTATAGAAATTACTGACAGCCCTATTGCTGCAGCGCCTATAGTGCTTGATGGTGTGGTTTATGTTTATGCTAGTGATGGCACGCTTGCAGCGGTTAAAGTTTCCTTGTTTTAAGGTATAGCTATTAAAATATAGCGAGTTGCAAGTCTGGGGCTTACACTTAAGGTGAAACATTAAGATAGGGTATGCATTGCGTGCCTCTCGGTGTAACAAGGCATGCGGTGCATACCCTACATAAATTGTACCAGCTTAGAATACTAGTCCAAGTCTGGATAGCTCCCTCTCCTGTTGGTGAGGGTTAGGAGAGTGAAGTCAAAAGCTTTATTTTTGAGTTTTGGCCATTATTGGCCTGTTGTTTTAATTTTACGGAATCTGTATGACATTACCCGTTATCGCTTTGGTTGGTCGACCTAATGTAGGTAAATCAACTTTATTTAATTATTTAACTCGTACACGGGATGCACTTGTTGCTGATTACCCAGGGTTAACCCGAGATAGAAAATACGGACGTGTCAAAAGAGGTGAGAAAGCTTATTTATTAGTCGATACTGGTGGTATCACCGATGATGTAGATGGTATAGATTCTGTTGCTAAAAGACAGGTGCAAATTGCTTTAGAAGAAGCAGATGTTGTTTTATTTTTAGTGGATGTACGTGAAGGCATGAACAGTGCCGACCTAGCAATCACTGAGATGCTCAGAAAATTGGATAAGCCTGTTATTTTAGTTGCTAATAAAATTGATGGAATTAACGCTGACATTGCCACGGCTGAGTTTCATCGCTTAGGGATAGGTGAACCTGTTTCGATTGCAGCGACACATGGTCGAGGAGTTAATGAATTATTGCAACGCGTTAGCACGCTATTGCCTGAGGAAGAAGAGCCGACAGAAGAGCAGTTGCAAGATCAAGGTGTGGCGATTGCTATTGTCGGGCGACCTAATGTGGGTAAATCAACTTTAGTGAATCGCTTGTTAGGTGAAGAGCGTGTCGTAGTGTTTGATGAGCCGGGTACAACACGAGATAGTGTCTACATTCCTTTTGAACGCGATGGAAAAAAGTATACTCTGATTGATACAGCGGGTATGCGTCGTCGCGCCAAAGTCACTTTAGTTGTTGAAAAATTTAGTATTATTAAAGCTTTGCAGTCGGTAGAGAAAGCCAATGTGGTTATCTATTTAATCGATGCGAGTGAAGGTATTACTGATCAAGATCAGCATTTACTTGGTATGGTATTGGATGCTGGACGCGCTTTAATTATTGGCTTTAATAAATGGGACGGCTTAACGCACGATCAGCGTGCACTAATTAAGCGTCAAACTGATGTTAAATTGCCTTTTTTAAGTTTCGCTGAAAAGCACTCTATTTCTGCTTTACATGGTAGTGGCGTAGGTAAATTATTTGATGTCGTGCATAAACTATATGATGCCGCGATGGTTGACATGTCAACCTCGGTATTAACGCAGATTTTAAAAGATGCGATGGCTGCACATCAACCACCTCAAGTGCATGGTCGTAGAGTGAAATTGAAACATGCTCATCAGGGCGGGCGTAATCCGCCGATTATTGTGGTACATGGTAATCAAACTGAGTCATTACCTGATGCCTATGAACGTTATTTGATTAATTATTATCGTCAGAAACTGAAATTAGAAGGGACGCCGATAAGGATTGTTTTCAAGTCACCTAAAAATCCGTTTAAAGAAATTAAGAACAAATTAAGTGATCGACAGTTATTTAAGAAAAAGCGCTTAATGGAACATAACAAAAAGAAAAGAATTGCCGACAAGAAAAAGAAATAATCACACTAAAAGGGATAGATAATGGCCAAATTAACGTTTAAACCAGGTAACGATGAAATTATTATTAATACCAATGGTGAATTGCCTGCAATAGGTTCTCAAGCGCCAGATTTCACTTTAGTGGACGGTCGTTTGAATGAAGTAAGCCTAGCAAGCTATGCCGGAAAAAAGAAAGTTCTAAATATAGTGCCTAGCTTGGATACGCCGGTTTGTGCGGCATCAGCGCGTACCTTTAATGAAAAAGCGAATCATTTCAAAAATACGGTTGTGTTAATGGTGTCTGCTGATTTACCTTTTGCGCAAGGTCGTTTTTGTGAGTCAGAAGGCTTAACTCATGTGATTCCTGTCTCAACATTCCGATCTAGTTTTGCCGATGATTATGGGGTGCGTTTGGTGGACAGTATGCTTGCGGGCTTAACTGCCCGAGCAGTGATCATTATCGATGAAAATGACAAGGTAATTTATACTGAATTAGTGACTGAAATTACCCACGAGCCTGATTACAATGAGGCTATGGAAGTATTCAAAGATTTATAACTCAGAAAAATGAAAATATTAGCTATTGATACGGCAACTGAAGCTTGTTCTGCTGCCCTCTATATAGATGGAGAAATTCAAGAACGTTTTGAGATTGCTCCTAGAGAACATGCCAAGTTACTCTTGCCAATGATTGATAGTTTAATGGCTGAAGCTGAATTAAAGCCGCAACAACTCGATGCTATTGCTTTTGGTTGTGGCCCAGGCTCGTTTACAGGCGTGCGTATCGCAACAGGCGTTATGCAAGGCATTGCTTATGGTGCTGATTTACCTGTTGTGCCAGTGTCTACTCTAGCGTCTATTAGTCAGGCTTGTTTGCAAAAAACAACGTACGATACGATTTTTACTGCTGTCGATGCGCGTATGAGTGAGATTTACTGGGCGGTTTATCAGCGTGATGCAGAAGGTTTTGCGCAGTTAATAGGCGCAGAAAAAGTACAGCCAGCCAGTGATGTCGATGCTTTGCAATTAACAGGCTATGGCATAGGTTCGGGTTGGCAAATCTATGAACAAGTTTTAACGCAGCGGTTAGGTGCGCAGTTACTTGGTTTTGATGCCGATTATTTGCCTAGATCAGCGCAGGTCGCTTTATTAGGTGCAATCGGTGTACAGCGTCAGCAAGCCGTTCCTGTTGAGCAAGCAATGCCCGTATATCTACGTGATAAAGTCGCAAAAACGACGGCAGAACGCGAGGCATTACGAAATAACTAAAGTTTTAATAATATGGCCGTGTGGGAGCGACTTTAGTCGCGAAATGCGCTGGGGTATATGACACAGTGTTATTGATTTAAGCCCTCTCTTGTTGGAGAGGGTTGGGTGAGGAGAATAAAACCATGCATTTATAACCCCCCCCTCATCCCAACCTTCTCCCTTTGGAGAAGGAGCTTATTCTTAAGTCAACAGCACTGGGTATATGGCAGGAGCGAAATAGCTTTAGCTATTTCCGAATCAGCAATAGCTAAAGCTATTGCACTCCAAAAATACAAAATACGGGCACCTTTCATTTGCCAGTTGACACTTATGTTGTATTATCGCCGTCATTCCCGATAAAAGCATGCAGGAATGACGGGGGAAAGTGTAAACTAGTTTCGAGATTAAATGAAGGATGCCAAAATACGTATATTATTTACCTCTCTTTTCGTAGTAGTTGATACTCTTTCTTTTGGTCTTTAGCAATGAATAGTGATATGGCTCAATTTTTTGAAATACACCCTGAAAATCCGCAGTCTAGATTAATTTATCAAGCAGTTGAGATTATTCGTAAAGGTGGCGTTATTGTTTACCCTACAGACACGGGCTATGCCTTGGGCTGTCATATAGGGGATAAGCAGTCGTTGGATACGATTAAGCGTATTCGGAAGTTAGATGACAAACATAATTTTACTTTGATCTGTGAAGAGTTAGGGCAAACCTCTACCTTTGCTAAAGTGAGTAATGATGCACACCGATTAATTAAAACATTGACCCCAGGGGCGTTTACTTTTATTTTAGATGCGACCAAAGAAGTGCCTAAGCGTATGATGCATGCGAAGCGTAAGACGATAGGTATTCGAATTCCTGATAATAAAATTGCTTTAGCGATAGTCGCCGAATTAGGCGAGCCGCTATTGACAGCTTCTTTGATTTTACCCGGCGAGAAATATGCGTTAAGTGATCCTTATGAAATTAGAGAAAGCTTAGAGCATGAGCTGGACTTAATTATTGATGCAGGGGTTATTCAGGATGAATGGAGCACGATTATTTCTTGTGCTGACGGGGAAATGGAGATTATTAGACAAGGTAAAGGCGAAGCGCCTATGTTAGGGTAATTAGATGGAAGAATTAACACTTATACAGAAAATTGTCGTTTGGGTTCTCCCTGTTATTTTTGCTATTACCGTGCATGAAGTTGCGCATGGTTGGGTAGCGAAACAATACGGTGATAATACCGCTTGGATGTTAGGGCGGTTAACTTTAAATCCGTTGAAACATATAGACCCTGTGGGTACGATTTTGGTGCCGGGATTAATGCTTGCTTTTACTGGGTTTGTCTTTGGCTGGGCAAAGCCAGTCCCTGTTAATATTAGAAATTTGAGAAACCCAAAGCATGATATGGCTATTGTCGCTTTGGCTGGGCCTGTTGCTAATTTCTTAATGGCTTTAGGCTGGGCTTTATTTGCGCGCTTGGGGATTTTGATTAATACGCCTGAAGTCTCAATTCCCATGATTTATGTGGGCATAGCAGGCATCATGATTAATCTTATTTTGGGTTTGCTTAATTTATTACCGATTCCTCCTTTGGATGGTAGCCGTATTTTATCTTGGGTATTGCCGGGGCGATTAAGTCTTTATTATGATCAGTTTGAAAAATATGGTTTTTATCTATTGGTTTTATTATTAATGACCGATAGTTTGGGTGTCGTTTTAGGTTACCCACTAAATATAGCTAAAGGCTTCTTTTTCTCAATCGCAGGTTTGTAGATTTTAGGCGCATGAGTACAGGCTTGGAGACTGAATCACGCACCGTAACCGCAATGGTTGCGGGCCAGCCTTATCTGAATTTACCAGACGATTTATATATTCCTCCTGAGGCATTAGAGGTTTTTTTGGCGACCTTTGAAGGGCCTTTAGATTTATTACTGTATCTTATTAGAAAGCAAAACTTAGATATTGTTAATATTCCTATCGCACAAATTACTAAGCAATATAGGGATTATATTGAGGTGATGAGTAATTTTCAGTTTGAATTAGCGGCTGAATATTTGCTGATGGCGGCTTTGCTGGCTGAGATAAAATCACGTATGTTATTGCCTAGACAAGCTAGTGCCGAAGAGGATGAGGAAGATCCTAGGGCAGTGCTAATACGCCGCTTACAGGAATATGAACGCATAAAAAAAGCAGCAGAAGAGTTAGATGAAATACCGCGTATGGAGCGAGATATTTTTATCGCGACAATCGACACCTCAAATATTAGTGTGCATAAACCAAAACCAGAAGTTCAGCTGCAAGATATTGTGTCAGCTTTGCAAGGGGTGCTAAGGCGTGTTGATCAGTTAAGTCATCATACAATTACTAAAGAAGCCTTATCGGTGCGTGAAAGGATGGCGGCTATTATGGCTAAGCTTGAAGGCAATGACAGTTTTCTTTTTGCTCGATTTTTTACTTATCAAGAAGGCAGGGCGGGAGTCGTGGTTGCGTTTCTCGCTATTCTTGAGTTGAGTAAAGCTGAGTTGATTGAAATTCTTCAGGCTGAGCCTTTTGGTGAGCTGCGTATTCGAGCTAGAGAGGGAGGCGGCAATGACTGAGCAAAGTGCCGAGCCTGCGCAGCGGGTTAATACAAAAATTAAGCGCATAGTGGAGGCGCTGTTATTTGCAGCGGAACAGCCGATGTCAGTTGCTCAATTACAAGCGGTTTTTCCAGAATTAGAGAGGCCAGAGCGAGTCACTATAGAGGCAGCGGTTGACGCGCTTTGTGATGATTATAGGAGTCAGGCAATAGGCCTGCATAAAGTGGCAAGTGGGTATCGCTTTCAAGTGAAAATTGATATGGCGCCTTGGGTGGCTCGATTATTTTCAGAAAAACCCCCGAAATATTCGCGCGCATTATTAGAAACGATTGCTATTATTGCTTATCAACAGCCAGTGACGCGTGCTGATATAGAAGAAATTCGTGGTGTCAGTGTCAGTTCTAATATGATTCATACTTTATTGGATCGAGAATGGATAAAAGTCGTTGCACATAAAGAAGCGCCAGGCAGGCCTGCGCTTTATGCAACGACGGCGCAATTTTTAGATTATTTTAATTTAGATTCTTTAGCTGCTATGCCGCCCTTACAAGAGTTGCAGGCATTAGCGCTAGAGGGTGAAATGGAGATTTGAATGTGGACTGAGATATTTTTCATCTTGTTATTTTCAGCCGCATTTATGTATTGGCAAAGTGCGCAAAAAGTGAAAGAAATTGCGTGGTCAGCGACGCAAAGACATTGCCGTGATATGGATTTGCAAATGCTGGACGGTTATATCGCTTTTTCTAGTTTTACACTAAAAAAGGATAATCGTAATCAGTGGCATATTGCGCGCACCTATTTGTTTGAATTTTCTTCTACTGGTGCGGAGCGATATAATGGTGTTATCTCTATGCTCGGCCGCCGTGTGCAATCAATACAATTAGATCCGCATCGCATACAATAATTTGTAACTTCTCATTATTAAAGGGTACAAGCAGTTTTTTAGCTTGTCATTCCTGCATGCTTCTAGCAGGAATCTATGCACTAACAATGGATTCCCGATAAAAGACCTCGGGAATGACGATATTTTTATATGTCTTTGCCCGTGAATAATGAGAAGTTACAATAATTTTACCTACCTTAGAATACCTTCATGCTACGTTTAACCAATATCAAACTTCCTTTAGAACATACCGAGCAAGAATTGCGCGCGGAAATACTCAATAAACTGTCTATTAAGGACGAAGCGTTGCTGAGCTATCGTATTTATAAGCGTAGTTACGATGCGCGCAAAAAGAGGAATATCTTTTTTATTTATAGTCTTGATGTTGATACTGGCAAAAATGCCGCTTTATTAACGCAATTTGCCGAAGATACGCAAGTTAAAGCAAGGCCTGATGATACTTATAAGTTTGTCGCTCAAGCGCCGGATAATTTAACTGAAAGACCTATCGTTATAGGCTTAGGGCCATGTGGTTTATTTGTCGGATTAGTCTTGGCGCAAATGGGTTTTAAGCCAATTATTTTAGAGCGCGGAAAGCAAGTGCGTGAGCGTACGGTAGATACTTTTGGTTTATGGCGTAAACGTAAATTAAATGTCGAGTCTAATGTTCAGTTTGGTGAAGGTGGTGCGGGAACTTTTTCTGATGGAAAATTATATACGCAAATAAAAGATCCGAAGCATCATGGCCGTAAAGTATTGCAAGAGTTTGTCGTTGCAGGGGCGCCAGAAGAAATTCTTTATTTAAGTAAGCCGCATATAGGGACTTTTAAGCTGGTTACTATGGTCGAGAAAATGCGTGCTACGATTGAATCCTTGGGCGGTGAGATTCGTTTTGAGCAACGTGTCGATGAAGTCTTGATTGAAAACCAGAAAGTTCAGGGCGTTCGCTTAGCTAATGGTGAAACTTTAGCTAGCCAGCATATTGTTTTTGCTGTCGGGCATAGTGCGCGTGATACTTTTCAGATGTTATTTGAGAAGGGCGTTTATATTGAAGCTAAACCTTTTTCTATAGGTTTTAGAATTGAGCATCCGCAATCTTTAATTGATCAATGTCGTTTTGGTGATTTTGCAGGGCATGAATTATTGGGTGCGGCAGATTATAAATTAGTGCATCACTGTAAAAATGGCCGTTCTGTCTACAGTTTTTGTATGTGCCCCGGCGGTACGGTCGTTGCGGCAACGTCTGCGGAAGGGCATATTGTGACTAACGGCATGAGTCAGTATTCACGTAATGAGCGCAATGCTAATAGTGCGATTGTGGTGGGTATTGAGCCCGAAAAAGATTATCCAGGGGAGCCTTTGGCTGGTTTGGAATTGCAAAGTACGCTGGAGAAGCAGGCATTTATCTTGGGTGGTGAAAATTATAATGCGCCAGCGCAATTAGTGGGTGATTTTATAGCGGCTCAGCCAAGTGCGGCGGTTGGTAGTGTTGAGCCATCGTATAAACCGGGAGTTACCTGGGGTGATTTAAGTAGCTGTTTGCCAGAGTATGCGATTACCGCGATTCGTGAGGCTTTGCCTGCTTTTGATAAGAAAATTCGTGGTTTTGCAATGCATGATGCGGTATTAACTGGCGTGGAAACACGAACTTCATCGCCTATACGTTTGAAGCGTGATAATAGCAGTTTGCAGAGCATTAATACGCAAGGGCTTTATCCCGCAGGTGAAGGTGCGGGTTATGCTGGCGGTATCTTGTCGGCAGCTGTTGACGGTATAAAAATAGCTGAAGCTGTGGCTTTGGATATGCTAAAAAATAGCAAGTCTAGCGTGCTTAATGATGTTGGGGTTAAGTGATTGTATATTTAGTTAGTTATAGCTTGGATAGTCATTATAAGTACTTGAAACAGAGTTGTGATTTTAGTATGATAGACGGCTAACTTAAAATCTTACACAAAGATACGAATATGAAAACATTTAGCGCAAAATCCGCTGAAGTGAAGCGTGATTGGTATGTGATCGATGCAGAAGGCAAGACGCTTGGACGTTTAGCTACTGAAATTGCACGACGCCTTCGCGGTAAGCATAAGCCAGAATACACACCTCATGTTGATACTGGCGATTATATTATTGTTATTAACGCTGAGAAAATCGGTGTTACTGGCACTAAAGAAAAAAACAAAATGTACTACCACCACACAGGTTATATCGGTAATTTGAAAAGTGTTAGTTTAGGTAAATTAAGACAAACTTTTCCAGATCGTATTATTACTAATGCGGTTCAAGGAATGTTGCCTAAAAACCCATTGGGTCGTGCAATGTTTCAAAAATTAAAAGTTTACGCGGGTCCTGATCATGGACACCAGGCGCAACAACCTAAAGTTTTAGAACTTTAAGCAACTAACAGGTTAATATCATGGCAGAAGCTCTATATTACGGTACTGGAAGACGCAAAACAGCAATTGCTCGTGTTTTCGCTAAATCAGGCACTGGAAAAATCACAATTAACGATAAATCGATTGAAGTTTATTTCAGTCGTAAAACTGATGAAATGGTTGCTCGTTCACCACTAGAATTAGTTGAATTAGCAGATAAATTCGACCTTAACATTACGGTTAAAGGTAGCGGGCCATCAGGTCAAGCTGGCGCTGTCCGTCATGGTATTACTCGTGCTTTACTGGTATACGATGAAACATTACGTGCTGAATTAAGAAAGGCAGGCTTTGTTACTCGTGATTCACGTAAAGTGGAACGTAAGAAAGTTGGTTTACATAAAGCGAGAAAACGTCCTCAGTTCTCAAAACGTTAATCGTTTTTCGATATGCACTGTTTTTTATGGGTTTTTTACTCATATTAAAACGTGCATTATCGATCAGCAAAAAAGGGTTGTAATTGTTAAAATTACAACCCTTTTTTTATGGCATTAAGATAATTGTAGGGCGGACTTCAGTCCGCCATTCACGCAAGATGAATAAAAAAGCAAGCCTTGTGATTTGTGCTTAAATAAGCAAGGTGAGCTAATTGATGTTTTCTATTTACCTCGTTCCCATCACAGCCTCCTTCCGTGGGAATGGTACAAGGGAATGCGCAGCGTTCCGTACAGTAAATTACGTTAGGAATAAAAATTCAATAATATCCAGAAGCACTGCCAGTCCTTCAAGGACTGGCAGTGCTGCATAACCTAAAATTTAGGGTTTTATTTAATTTGCACTTCTTAATTCTTTTGTGAATTCAGCGAATTCTTTCTTCTTGTGTCACTTGATGCACAGCCTCA
>CBDVDU010000009.1:0-24801 GCA_965372825.1 uncultured Gammaproteobacteria bacterium
AGATGCCTGAGCTATTTGTTTATGAATCTTCTCAGCAGCGCATTAATTACAAACTAGGATTAACAACCCCAACGTAAATTAGAGGTATGTACGGGTGCATCCCATAATTGTGTCATTTCATCATCTAATAAAGTTAAAGTAATCGATACACCGGCCATATTTAGAGACGTGGTATAGCTGCCGACTAAAGATCGGGTGATCTTGATACCGCGTTCCTGCCAAAACTTTTCGGCTAAATCATAAATTAAATATTGCTCCATTAAGGGCGTAGCACCTAAGCCATTAATATGAAGTAGGGCTGATTGGCCTTTTTCGGGTTTTAAGTCAGCGTCAATAGCTTCGGCAATGATCTTGACGATTTCTGTTGCTGTGGCGAGCGGCATTGTTTCATGGCCGCGTTCGCCATGAATACCCACACCCATTTCCATTTCTTGTTCGCTAATATCAAAGGTCGGTTGGCCTAAAGCTGGCACGGTACAGCTGGTGAGTGCTACGCCCATTGATGCGGTATTGGTATTAACGCGCTCTGCTAAAGCTTTGCAAGTGGCTAAATCAGCGCCGTTTTCAGCGGCAGCGCCCACAATTTTTTCGACAATTAAAGTGCCGGCAACACCGCGACGTCCAGTGCTATGCGTCTTGGGTAAAGATACATCATCGTCAACCAATACCGATGCATTGGGGCATTCCAGCATTTCTGCGGCAATTTCAAAGTTCATGACATCGCCAGCATAATTTTTGACGATAAATAACACGCCTGCATCAGTAGCAACTTCTTGTGTGGCGGCAAGCATTTGGTCGGGAGTGGGGGAGGTGAATATTTGTCCAGGGCAAGCCGCATCTAGCATACCTTTGCCGACAAAACCGGAGTGTAAGGGCTCATGACCTGAGCCACCGCCGGAAATGATGGCAACTTTGTTTTTACGCGTGCTTGGCGTACGGCTAATAAAGTAGGGATCAGTATTCAGCTTAATAATGTCGGCGTGGGCTTTGGCGAACCCTTCTAGGCTTTCTGTGTAAAGAGTATCGATTTCATTGATAAATTTTTTCATAGTCTGTTTCCTGAAATGATAAATAGAGAGTATAGCTATTGTGTAAGTTCTTAAGGCTGGAGGTGAAACTTTTAAGATAATGGGCTATTCGGTTTATAATGCTTCGTTTCGCTATTCTTTGATTCTTAGCTTTATTATGGCCTCACCTTTTTCTTTTTTGCAACAAACCGCGCAGGCGATAGATGCGCTTAATGAAAACATTGGGCGTTTGGTTTCTTGGCTAACGCTTGCGATGGTTTTAACTACTTTCAGTATAGTCGTTTTGCGTTATTTGTTTGATTTAAGCTGGGTTTCGCTACAGGAGTCCGTGGTTTATATGCACAGCTTAGTGTTTATGTTGGGTGCTGCGTATACCTTAAAGCATGATGGCCATGTGCGCGTAGATATTGTTTATCAGCGTTGCACGCCGATCGTTAAAGCATGGATCGATTTTTTCGGCACTTTATTGCTCTTGTTGCCGGTAGCGGGATTTATATTATGGAGTAGTTGGGAATATGTTGCGGATTCTTGGGCTATTACCGAAGGCTCACGTAATTCAGGCGGGCTGCCTTTGGTTTATTTGTTGAAAAGTTGCTTATTATTGATGTCTGGTTTATTGATTTTACAAGGGGTGTCTCTATTGATCAGTAAGCTGAATATTATTGTCACGGCAGGAGCTAAACATGGATAGTTATATGGCTTTATGGATGTTCCTCGCTGTGTTTATAGTTTTATTATCTGGGTATCCGGTTGCTTTTGTGCTTAGTGGAACGGCTTTATTGTTTGCGCTACTGGGTTTGCAGATGGATACCTTTGATCCGGACTTTTTGGCGGCATTACCGAATCGTTTATTCGGCATTATGAATAACGAGATGCTGATTGCTGTCCCCTTATTTGTCTTTATGGGTGTGATGCTGGAGCGCGCTAAGATTGCTGAATCCTTGCTCGAAGCCATGTCGGAATTATTGGGTTCTTTGCATGGTGGATTAGGTTTGGCGGTGACGATTGTCGGTATGTTGATGGCTGCCAGTACTGGGATTGTTGGCGCAACCGTTGTAACCATGGGCTTATTGTCATTGCCGACGATGTTAAAGCGTGGCTATGATCCGTCTATTTCTTGTGGCATTATTTGCGCATCGGGAACGCTAGGGCAGATTATTCCACCTTCGATTGTTTTGGTTTTGCTTGGAGATGTGATTTCTACGGCTTATCAGCAAGCGCAGTTAGATATGGGGATATTTGCACCAGAAACCATTTCAGTGGGTGATTTATTTGCGGGAGCATTAGTTCCGGGCTTATTATTAGTGGTCATGTACTTGATTTATATCGCTGTAACGGCATGGTTAAAGCCAGAACTTTTGCCTAAGCCAGAAAAGACTCGAAACCATGAGCAGGGCTTTTATTTTCGGGTACTAAAAAGCCTTTTGCCGCCGCTTATGTTAATTTTGGCGGTGTTAGGTTCGATTATTGGTGGCTTGGCAACACCGACTGAAGCGGCTTCTGTTGGTGCGGTAGGGGCGATTTTTCTAGCTCTTGTCAGCGGTCAGTTAAACAAGGAAATATTGCAAGATGTCACGCGTAATACCACGCGAATTACTAGCATGGTATTTATGATTCTTATCGGTGCTGCTTTGTTTTCCTTGGTATTTCGAGGCTTTGAAGGCGATGAAATTATTATCGAATTATTGTCTGATTTACCGGGCGGGAAATTTGGTGCCTTGTTTTTCGTTATGCTGGTGATGTTTTTATTAGGTTTTGTACTGGATTTTATTGAAATTACTTTTGTTATTGTACCGATAGTCGGCCCAGTTTTATTAACGATGGGTTTGGATCCCGTCTGGCTAGGTATTATGATTGCCTTAAATTTGCAAACCTCTTTTTTAACACCACCTTTTGGTTTTGCTTTGTTTTATTTGCGCGGCGTAGCGCCTGCTGAAGTAACAACTGGACAAATTTATAAAGGGGTATTCCCGTTTATTCTTATCCAGTTGTTCTTGCTTGGGGTGCTGGCTTATTTTCCTGAATTGGCAACTTGGCTGCCGTCACTTATTTATGCTTGATAACATATGATATTTCCTAGATTATTAACAGCTTTGCTATTTAGCTTGCTGATTGCCTGCGGCCAACAGGGCCCTTTATTTATGCCGATAGAAGATACTAAAACTGAACAGGGAGACGCACTTTAATGGATTATTTTAATTATCATGAAAATACTTTGTTTGCTGAAGATGTAGCGATCAGCAAAATTGTTGAGCAATATGGCTCACCTTGCTATGTCTATTCAAAAGCAACATTAGAGCGTCATTGGCATGCTTTTGATGGTGCTTTTGGTGAGCAGGCGCATTTGATTTGTTATGCGGTTAAGGCAAATTCAAATCTGGCGATATTGAATACTTTGGCGCGTTTAGGTTCTGGTTTTGATATTGTTTCTTTGGGTGAGTTAGAGCGTGTTTTAGCAGCTCAAGGCGATCCAAAGAAAATTGTTTTTTCTGGTGTTGGTAAGCGTGAAGATGAAATTAAACGCGCTTTAGAAGTCGGTATTCGTTGTTTTAATATCGAAGTAAAAGGTGAGTTGGATAGAATTAACCAGATTGCGGGCGAATTAGGGGTTAAAGCGCCAGTTTCATTTCGTGTGAACCCTGATGTTGATGCAAAAACACATCCGTATATTTCTACCGGTTTAAAAGAAAATAAATTTGGTATCGATATTGATTCTGCTATTGAAGAGTATCGCCGTGCGACGAGCATGGAAAATATTCAGATTGTCGGTATTGATTGTCATATTGGCTCACAATTAACCGAGACCCGACCCTTTTTGGACGCTTTAGAACGTGTACTAAAAATAGTTGAGGCTTTAAAATCTGAAGGTATTATTTTGCATCATTTAGATTTGGGGGGCGGTTTAGGTATTTGTTATAACGATGAAACTCCACCAGAGCCTGCTGAATATGTAACTGCTATTTTGCAGCGTTTGGGTGAAAATGATTTGGAGATTTTGCTTGAACCAGGGCGTGCAATTGCAGGTAATGCAGGTATTCTCGTGACTAAAGTAGAGTATTTAAAACCCACTGAGTATAAGAATTTTGCCATTGTTGATGCGGCAATGAATGATTTAGTGCGCCCGTCTTTATACAGTTCATGGCAAGCAATTATTCCGGTGCAATTAGCTAGTGCCGAAACAGAAAAAGAATGGGATATTGTTGGCCCTGTCTGTGAAACCGGTGATTTCTTAGGTAAAAATCGTTCGCTAGCTTTAGCACAAGGCGATTTATTGGCGATCCGTTCTTCTGGGGCTTATGGCTTTACGATGAGTTCTAATTATAATTCGCGCCCTAAAGTGGCAGAAGTAATGGTCGATAAACAAGAGACGTACCTTATACGTGAACGTGAAACGATTGCTCAATTATGGCTTGGCGAGCATTTACTACCTTAAAGCAGCGGCTTACTATGATTGTTGAATTTACAAAAATGCATGGACTAGGTAATGACTTTGTTGTTATCGATGCGATTCGTCAGGAAATTTCTTTAACGCCCGAGCAGATTCGATTTATTGCGACACGGCATTTTGGTATCGGTTGTGACCAGCTGTTATTGGTCGAATTGGCCGCGAAGCATTCGGATGCAGATTTTCGGTATCGAATTTTTAATGCGGATGGCAGCGAAGTTGCGCAATGTGGCAATGGCGCTCGTTGTTTTGCTCGCTTTGTTAGAGATAAAAAACTGTCGTATAAAGATAATATTCTGGTTGATACGCATGGAGGGCAGTTGCTCTTAAGCTTTGATGATGATGGCTTGATTACGGTTAATATGGGCATTCCACGCCATAACCCAGCGACCATTCCATTACGTACCGAGCAAGAAGAAAAGTTTTATACCGTCGATGTGAATGGTGTCGAAAAGGCTTTTGGCGCGGTTTCTATGGGTAATCCACATGCCGTGTTAAAGGTTAATGATGTGCAGCTTGCGCATGTTAGTGAAGTGGGTGAAGCCTTAGAAAGTCATCCATTTTTTCCTGAACGAGCGAATATAGGATTTATGCAGGTTATTGATCGTAATAATATCAAATTGCGTGTTTATGAGCGCGGAGCGGCGGAAACTTTAGCTTGTGGTAGTGGCGCTTGTGCGGCTGTCGTGATCGGTATTGAGCAGAAATTATTAGATCAAGATGTTGTTGTCGAGTTGCCTGGTGGCAAGCTTAAAATTCATTGGGAAGGCCGGGAGAATCCTGTTTTTATGACGGGGCCGGCGGTAAGTGTATTTGAGGGGCGGATAGAAGTATGAGTGAAATTGAATCAAGCGTTGTAGAAACTTATTTAAAGCAGCATCCAGAGTTTTTTAATGAGCATTTAGAGTTGCTGGAACATATTACTGTTCCACATCCGAGTGGTAATGCGGTGTCATTAATTTCTAAGCAATTAGAGTTATTTCGGCAGCGGCATCATGATATGGAAATGCAGTTAAATGGCTTGATTGAAATAGCGCGTGATAATGATCATTCTGCTAATCAAATGCACGAGTTAACGTTGGCTGTTATTGAAGTCGATACTTTGGATGCTGCTATCGAAAATCTAAATGTAGTTTTAGCGGAATGTTTTTTAACGGATTTTTTCTCCGTAAAAATTATTTCTGCTGGAGAACATGACTCTGCATTAGCTGATTTATTTGTTGCGCCTGACTGTGAGGAATTAACGCATTTTGTTAAAGAGCTTGGCAGTAATCAGGCAAGTTGTGGCAAGCCCACTTTAGCACAAGCTCAATTTCTCTTTGGCGATAATGCTTTAGATGTTCAATCCTGCGCGATTATTCCTATGTCATTTACAGAAATAGAAGGCTTACTGGCTATTGGTAGTCGAGACGATAGCCGGTTTCATTATAGTATGGGGCATTTATTTTTAACTCAGATGAGTGAAATCATAGGAACACGTTTTGCTTCATTATTAAAAGCAGCTTAACTATGCAAGCCCTTGCACAGCAGCAGTTGTTAGATTTTTTACAGCAGCTAAAAATTGAAAAGCGTGCTTCTGAGCATACGGTGAAAAACTATCAAAGGGATTTGCAACGTTTAGTGGCTTATTGTGAGCAGCATAATGTTGATTGTTGGGCTGATTTAAGTTCGACGGATGTGCTTAAGCATATCGCAGAACGGCATCGATTAGGTTTAAGTAGTACGAGCTTGCAGCGCGAGCTTTCGGCGAGTAGAAGTTTTTACTTGTTTTTAATGAAGACCGGGCAGGTTGATATTAATCCAGCGTTGCATGTAAAGGCACCGAAACAAGCGCGGAAATTACCTAAAACCTTAGATGTCGATCAGGTGAGTGCTTTATTGGATGCCAATGCAAATTCCATTTTAGAAGTACGTGATGTCGCGATGTTTGAATTGTTTTATTCCTCTGGATTGCGCTTGAGTGAGTTGCATGAGCTTAATTTAGAAGATATAGATTTGCACGATAAACAATTAAAAGTAGTCAAAGGCAAAGGGGGGAAGTCACGGCTTTTACCTATAGGCGGCAAAGCTATTATTGCGCTACAGCAATGGTTTAAAGTGCGCCCACCTGCAATAGATAAGCAAGATAATGCGGTGTTTACCAGTGCAAAGGGTAAGCGTCTAGGTAATCGTAGTATTCAGTTACGCTTAAAGCAGTGGTGCATCAAAAAAGGAGTGACTGAAGCAGTGCATCCGCATATGTTGCGTCATTCCTTTGCTAGCCATTTGTTGGAAGCAAGTCAGGATTTGAGGGGGGTTCAAGAGTTGTTAGGTCATGAAAATATTAGTACTACGCAGATTTATACACACTTAGACTTTCAGCATTTAGCTGAAGTTTATGATCAAGCGCATCCGCGGGCAAAAAAAACTAGCTAATGATCTGCTTTGTTAGTAAAAAATGTTACTATGAATAAAATTTATTAGCGGGAATGTAATAGATCGTACTTCGCAAAACGCATTAGTGTGGTTTTGGATGTGTAGGGTTATTTAATTGAATAGGGTTATAAAATGGCAGCAAGCGATTTTTCGCAGGAAGCAGGAACAAAGGGATTGACATGGTTTCTAGGGATCGTAGGGGTACTTTCAGTAATACTTGTGGTTGCCTTAGGAGGTTACTGGAGTATTGAGCCTTATCCTTTTGATGTGGTGGAAGAGGCAAAGGTTCGGCAGCAAGAAGATGATATTGAAGATTTGCCGGTTGGTTATGTCTATGCTAATACCTTGGCGCATATTGCGGACACTTTATTACATAAGCCGGGTGGCTACATTACTAATGATGTGGGTGTACCTGGCGTATATTTAGATAATATTCCCAGCTGGGAATATGGCGTCTTGGTAATGTTGCGTGATGCTACTTCGGCATTGAGAAACCATTTGGCGCGTTCACAGTCTCAGTCTGCTGAAGACCCTGATTTGGCTAATGCCGAGCCTTACTTCTACTATGAGCATAATTCATGGGCTTTACCTTCTTCTGAATCTGAGTACCAGAAAGGAATTGATTCGCTACATAAGTATATGGTGCGTTTAGCGGATGTTAATAATAAAAACCCAGGTCATTTTTACTCTCGAGCAGATAACTTATGGCAGTATGTTGAAATTATTATCAAGCGCTTAGGGGGGCTTTCAACGCAATTAAGTGCGAGTACTGACCGCTATGAAGCCTATGATATTCAATTGGAAAAATCAGCGGCTATTTCCCAGACGAGTTGGATGATGTTAGATAATGTTTTCTGGCAAGCGCGAGGTTCTTGTTGGGCTTTATTGCACATCTTGAAAGCTATTAAGCATGATTTCAGATTAATTTTAGAAGATAAAAGAGCAATGGACACGGTGAATATTATGATTCACGAAATGGAGAATGCCCTAGCCCCAATTACTAGTCCTGTCATTCTTAATGGTAATGGGTACGGTATTTTTGCCAACTACTCTTTAGCAATGGCTAGTTATGTGTCACGTGCAAATGCAGCGGCGCTTGATTTACGTGATGTGATGAATAGAGGTTAATAGCGAATGGATGAGGAATTAAATAACAATCTCAAGCAAGTGGGCACTTGGAAGCGTATTGCCTTTATTCTTATTTTCGCCATTATTATTGGCGTAGTACGTACTTTGTTGTGGGTAGTTGTGTTATTACAAATTGCGTCTGCCTTGTTGACGGGTGACTCTAATCAGAATATTTTAAGTTTTGGTCAAAAATTAGCGGCTTATACTTACCATATTTTATTGTTTCTTACGTTTAATACTGATGAAATTCCTTTTCCTTTTTCGGATTGGGGTCTAACAGAAGAAATTAGTGCACAGAAGGACTTGGTTCCTAAAAAATAATGCTATGTCGACATCGCTGCGTAAAATCATTCACGTTGATATGGATGCTTTTTTCGCGGCGGTAGAGCAGCGAGATAATCCAAGCTATCAAAATAAACCGATCATTGTTGGTGGACCGCCAGATGGTCGGGGTGTTGTTGCAACCTGTAGTTATGAAGCCAGAAAGTATGGTATTCATTCGGCTATGCCTTCTTCCAGAGCTTTTCGGCTCTGTCCTCATGCAGTTTTTGTTAAGCCGCGCTTCGCGCAATACAAAGAAGCTTCGCAGCAGATACAGCGTATTTTTTATCAATATACTTCACAGGTTGAGCCGTTGTCCTTGGATGAGGCCTATTTAGATGTGACGGATAGTCTCTTGTGCCAAGGTTCAGCGTCGCGTTTAGCGGAACAAATCAGGCGACAGATTTTAGATGAAACCGGTTTAGTTGCTTCTGCTGGTGTATCGTACAATAAATTTTTAGCGAAATTAGCTTCTGATATAAATAAGCCTAATGGTCAGTGCTTAATAACACCAAAACAAGGCGTTGATTTTATTGCTCAATTGCCAATTGGTAAGTTTCATGGAGTAGGTAAAGCCACCGAGAAGAAAATGCATGCTTTGGGCATTAATAAGGGCGCGGATTTATTGCGCTTTTCTTTATCTGAATTGCAGCGAAATTTTGGAAAGTCGGCAGTGTTTTTTTATCACATAGCGCAAGGAATTGATGAACGGCCTGTGAGGTTGCATCGGGAAAGTAAGTCGATAGGTGTTGAAATTACTTATGCGCAGGACCTTGAAGATAGCTCTGAAATATATCAGCAGTTAATAGAATTGATGGGTAAGGCCTTAGATAAGGTTTTTGCTAAGACCTTGTATGCGCATACGCTAACAGTGAAGATTAAATATCATGATTTTCGGCAGATTACGCGTAGCTTAAGCTTTAATAAGCCAATTAAAAAGCAGTTGTCAATGCTTCCCGTGTTTCAGCAATTATTGAAAAGTGAGGGCATAGGGCAAACCAAAGTGCGGTTGTTAGGTGTTACCTTGTCATCATTAGAAAAACGGAGCTTATATTATCAGCAGGTGGATTTATTTGATTAAGCTATGCTGTTCGCTTAGAAATCAAAATTCAATAATACCCGAAAGCACTGGCAGTGCTTCATAATCTAAAGTCTCGGGTTTTATTTAATGTGCATTTCTTAATTGGATTTGAATAGGAATAGAGTAAGTGCGTAAAAATATTTTGATCACAGGTGGAGCAAGGCGAGTTGGAGCGGAGTGTGTGCGTTATTTTCATGCGCAAGGACATAATGTTTTGCTGCATTATCGCTCGTCCGAGTTGGAGGCTAAGGATTTGGCTGCTGAGTTAAATAAGCAAAGAGCTGATTCTGTGCGTTTAGTGCAAGCGGATTTGGTTGATTCTGAGTCTTTAAAGGTTCTGGCGGATGTGGCTAGCCATGCTTGGAGCGGTGCCGATGTGCTTATTAATAATGCTTCTGCTTTTTATGCGACAGAATTTGGGTCGGTAAGCGACGAGCAGTGGAACGAGTTATTGGTGAGTAATTTAAAGGCGCCTTTTTTCTTGGTGCAGGCATTGGCTCCGGCATTGAAGAAAAAAAATGGCTGCGTGGTTAATATTGTCGATATTCATGCTGAGCGGGGTTTGCCGGGTTTTTCTGTTTATAGTATTGCTAAGGCAGGCTTGGTGGCTTTAACCAAGATTCTTGCCAAAGAGTTGGCGCCAGAAATAAGAATTAATGCGGTGGCGCCAGGTGCGATTTTATGGCCTGAGCAAGGTGAAATGAACGAGCAGCAGAAACAGGAAATAGAGGCTAAAGTTGCATTGCAGCGGGTGGGTTCTCCTGAAGATATTGCTAGGGCAGTTGCTTTTTTAATTAACGATGCAAGTTATGTGACGGGGCAGGTGATAACTGTAGATGGAGGGCGTACCTTATTTACTTAGAGGGTGTTTTAGTCGCTGCTGTTGATGTTTGCTTTTATCAAAGTCTTGCCAGAGTTGCGCGTAACTTAGTTTTTTTATCGGGTGCTGATGATTTGGAGCGATTTCGGCTAAAGGTTCGAGCACGAAAGCATAATTTAAAATGTCATGATGTGGGATTTTGAGATTTTCAGTGTTAATGACCTGTTGGTCATATAAGAGTAAATCTAAGTCTAGAGTGCGTGATGAAAATTTTTCTTTACTGCGTATGCGCCCGTGATCCGCTTCTATCTGTTTGAGCTTTAAGGCAATGTGGTTTGCTTCGTGGTTGCAAGTAAAGGCGCTGACTAGGTTATAAAAAACATCACCAGCAAAGCCAACTGCAGTGGATTCGTATATGCTGGAGTGCTGGAGTTGGCCGAATTGCTGTTGCAATGCACCGAGAGCTGAGCTGATATTGTGCTCTCGGTCGATATTGCTGCCTATGCTGATAAAGCAAAGAGGCATGTTTATTTTGTTCCGCGCTCAATGATAATGCCAACGTCGCTTGCGCCGCTGATAGCGCCTTTTTTGTTGAGTGTTAGTTTGACCCAAGGTACATTAAACTCTTCGCGGATTAGGCGGTTAATTTCTTCGGCAAGTTTTTCCACTAGGAAAAATTCACTTTGTTCGACAAAGCTAATAACTTGTTGTGAAACGGCTTTATAATCGAGCGTATCTTCTATGTCATCTGTTGCTGCAGCTTTTTTTATGTCGTGCGCCATTTCGATATCTAAGATAACGGTTTGTTTGGTTTTTCGTTCCCAATCATAAATGCCGATAATTGTCTCGATTTGTAAACCGCCTAAAAAAATAATGTCCATTAACGCTCCAGTTATTATAATAATTACAGATTCAGGTAAGTATCAGGGAAATATCTCTGTCATACAAGTAATGAGCTTATATTTTTAAAAAATAGGATAAAAAAATGGTTGAATGGTTGTTAGTCCCTGCTGCATATTTATTAGGTTCTATTTCTAGTGCGATTCTTGTGTGTCGGGTGATGGGTTTGCCTGATCCGCGAGGTCAAGGCTCTGGAAACCCAGGGGCTACTAATGTGATGCGTATTGGCGGAAAGAAGGCGGCGGGAATTACGTTGTTAGGCGACATGTTAAAGGGCTTGGTTCCGGTTTTGCTTGCGCAAGTATTCAATGTGGAGCCGTTAATTTTATCTGCTGTAGTTTTTGCTGCTTTTATCGGGCATTTGTATCCAGTTTTCTTTGGCTTCAAGGGAGGGAAGGGAGTGGCGACTTCATTTGGCGTGTTTTTGGGGGCTCACTGGATGCTTGGCGGTGCGGTCGCGATAACTTGGTATGTGGTTTATAAGTTGTCCAAAATTTCCTCTTTATCTGCTCTTGTTGCTTCGATATTAGCGCCTATTTACGTCTATTTTATTATGGGTATGCAGCCACTCGTTTATGTGGCTGTGCTTATTTCCGTTATTTTGATTTGGCGTCATAAGGGCAATATTCAGCGACTTTTGGCGGGTGAGGAAAAGTAGTTTTATACCTTGTAGAGTTCGTTGATAGGCCAGCGAGGTTTTGCTTGAATAGCTAGAGATTCAGATTGCTGTGTTTTTAAGTGCTGGCTGCCTGCGTAGGCAATCATTGCGCCGTTATCGGTGCAGAATTCAGGTCTGGGAAAAAATATTTCTGCTCTTTCTTTGTTGGTCATACTGGTTAATGTTTGGCGGATGTGTGTGTTGGCGCTGACGCCGCCAGCAACAACTAGGCGTTTTAGTCCGGTTTGTTTTAGTGCGCGTTTGCACTTTATGGCTAGGGTTTCTGCGGTAGCCTTTTGGAAGGCGAGGGCAACATCGGCTTTATCTTGGTCTGTTTGTTCTGTGTTGTTCAGTGTGTTCATGGTAAAGGTTTTTAGCCCGCTAAAGCTAAAATCCAAGCCTGGGCGGTCGGTCATTGGGCGTGGGAATTTAAAGCGTTCAGGGTTGCCTTGCTCTGCCATTTTGGCTAATAAAGGGCCGCCTGGATAGGCAAGTCCTAGCATTTTTGCTGCTTTGTCAAAGGCTTCGCCCGCAGCATCATCTAGTGATTCGCCAAGTAATTCATACTGACCAATGTCGGCAACTTTGACTAGTAAGGTGTGCCCGCCTGAAATAAGAAGTGCGACAAAAGGAAATGCTGGTGGCTTATCTTCTAGCATGGGGGCTAATAAATGACCTTCCATATGGTGTACCGCAATGGCTGGAATGCCCCATGTCCAAGCTAGGCTCTTTGCTGTTGCTGCGCCTACTAATAGCGCGCCGATTAAGCCAGGACCGGCAGTATAGGCAATGCCACCTATATCTGCTTTAGTTAGCTGACTGCGCTTTAGGCATTCGTCGATCAGTGGAATAAGTTTGCGAATATGATCGCGCGAAGCGAGCTCGGGAACGATTCCGCCATACAGGTTGTGCATGGCTATTTGGCTATATAAGCAGTGATGAATTAGCCCTTTTTCGCTATGATAAATGGCAACGCCAGTTTCATCGCAAGATGTCTCTATACCTAAAATGTGCATGGGTTTGATTTTAAAAATATTGCTGCTATAATCGAGGGTTTCGCTGGCTGACATATAATTTTGTCGCTAGCCCAATAAAAAATCTTAAACTTTTTAGAATTCAAGAACTGAATTTTAGCAAACTGGAAAAATTTATGCCTGCAATTAAAATTAAAGAAAACGAACCATTTGATATCGCTCTTCGCCGCTTTAAGCGTTCTTGTGAAAAAGCGGGTGTTTTGTCGGAAGTACGTCGTCGTGAGTTTTATGAAAAACCAACGGCAGAACGTAAGCGCAAAGCAGCAGCAGCGGTAAAGCGTCACCTTAAAAAATTATCTCGCGAGCGTTATGCATTGAAAAACTTACGTCGTGGTCGCCCGCAGCTGTAAGTCATGACTACTATGCAAAGTCGTCTTAAAGACGAAATGAAGCAGGCAATGAGAAACAAAGAAAAATCTCGCTTAGGGACTATTCGGTTAATCATGGCTGCGATCAAGCAGATAGAAGTTGATCAGCGTATCGTTTTAGATGATGGCCAGGTTATTGCGACATTAGATAAGATGCTTAAGCAACGCAGAGAGTCGATAAGACAATACCGCGATGCAGGCCGTGAAGACTTGGCTGAAATTGAAGAGTCTGAGATAGTCGTCATTCAAGAATTTTTGCCTCAAGCGTTGACTGAAGATGAGATTGTGGACATGGTTAAAACAGCTATTGCAGACTGTTCGGCAAGCTCAATTAAGGATATGGGCAAGGTGATGGCTTTATTAAAGCCAGCTATGCTGGGTCGAGCAGATATGTCTGTAGTCAGTGTAAAAATAAAGGCAGCACTAGGTGTTTAATTTTTAGCTGATTATGGCAGGCAAGATCCCACGATCGTTTATTGATGATTTATTGGTTAGGGTTGATATTGTTGATCTTGTTGATAGTTATGTTCCATTAAAAAAAACGGGAAGCAGTTATGTAGCTCGCTGCCCTTTTCATACTGAAAAAACGCCTAGCTTTGCAGTAACTCGCAACAAGCAACTGTATCATTGCTTCGGTTGTGGTGCGGGTGGCAATGCTATTAGTTTTTTGATGGATTATAGCCATCTTAATTTTGTTGAGGCAGTAGAGGATTTAGCTGATTTTGTTGGTGTAGAAGTACCAAGGGAAGCTAGTTTAGGTCCAGTAAAAAAGAATAATACTGCGGAGATTTTGCAAGTGCTCGAGCAGGTGACGGGCTTCTATATAGATCAATTACGCGATAATGTAAGTGCTAAAGTTGCTGTCGATTATTTTAAATCGCGCGGCTTAAGTGGTGAGGTGGCGCGTGAGTTTCAGTTAGGTTATGCGCCTGCAGGCTGGGATGCTCTGAGTAAACGTTTTAAGCCACAGCAGTTGATTGAGGCTGGCTTGGTGGTTACTAAGGATAGCGGTTCAGTTTATGATCGTTTTCGTGATCGAGTAATTTTTCCTATTCGTGATCGTCGCGGTAGGGTGTTGGGTTTTGGTGGGCGTGTTTTAGATGACTCCTTACCTAAATACCTGAACTCCCCTGAGACAGCTGTATTTCATAAAGGCCGAGAGGTTTATGGTTTGTATGAATTATTGGCCAAAAATGCCAAGCCTGAGCGAATTCTTGTCGTTGAAGGATATATGGATGTTATTGCACTGTCCCAGTTTGGTTTGGGCTATGCTGTAGCGACTTTAGGCACGGCAACCTCTAAAGAGCATTTGGAGTTATTGTTTCGCTTTAGTTCAGAGATTGTCTTGTGTTTTGACGGCGATAAGGCAGGAAGGGCCGCTTCTTGGCGGGCTGTTGAGGCTGCTTTGCCTAGTCTCAGAGATGGACGGCAAGTAAAGATTATGCAGTTGCCAACGGGAGATGATCCTGATGTATTGGTTAGGCAGGAGGGGCTTGTTGCTTTTGAGCAGCGTATAGCGTCTGCAACTAGTTTATCTGCATTCTTTTTTGATCGGTTAAATCAAGGTTTAAATCTTAATGATTTGGAAGGTCGTGCAAGTTTAGCGAGCAAGGCAAAAGGGTATTTGGAAAAGATACCGAGCGGTGTTTTTCAGGATCTAATGCTTGAAAAGTTAAAAGAGTTATCTAAGGTAGACCAGTTGGACTTTTTTGAAAAGCCGACTACGCTTAAGTCACTAAGGCATAAGCAAAATCAAGCAGATGTAAAGTTGTCACCAGTAAGGATAGCAATCTCTTTATTGCTGCAGAATCCTAGCTTGATTGGTGTACTCGAAGAAAAAAATATAAATTGGCAAGGTTTGGATTTTCCAGGCATAAGTTTATTGAAAACAATAGTTGAAATTATTGTTGAGAACCCTAATATTAATTTACCTAGCTTGCTGGAGTATTTTAGGGGGAAAGAGGAAGAAGGTTATATAGGTATAATGGTGAATCATGACTTTTTTATCTCTGGAGATGAGTTAAAAGAGGAGTTTTCAGGAGCAATTGACAGGTTAATTAATCAGGGCCAGGAGAGTCGCCTTGACCAATTAATTGCAAAGGAAAGGGCGAGTGGTTTGAGCGAGCATGAACGAAAGGAATTGTTAAATATGTTGGCGAACCGTAAGTAAAGCAATTTTTCTATATCAGAAATTTTTGATGTAGTGTCTTTAAGGTAAATAATGAATCAAGAACAGCAGCAGTCCCAGCTTAAGCAATTAATTGCAAAAGGTAAGTCGCAAGGTTATTTAACTTATGCGGAGGTCAATGACCACTTACCAAATGATATTGTCGATCCTGAGCAAATTGAAGATATTATCGGCATGATTAATGACCTTGGTATCAAGGTTCATGAAAGTGCGCCAGAAGATAATGAGGATCTTTCTAACGATGAGGTGACTGCTGATGATGATGATGCAGAAGAGGTTGCCGCACTTGCATCGGTCGATAGTGAATTTGGTCGTACAACTGATCCAGTCAGAATGTATATGCGTGAAATGGGTTCGGTTGGGCTATTAACGCGACCTGAAGAATTAAAAATTGCACGCCGAATCGAAGAGGGGCAGCGTCAAATTGTGCGTGCAATTGCTCGGTCTGGTCTGGTTGTTGAATCTTTGTTTGCAGATTTTGCGACAGTCGGTGAAGAGGGCGGTTTGCGCTTGACAGATATTCTTGTCGATTTTATCGACCTTAACGAGCCTGACTATGATGATTCGAGAGTTGCGGTTGTCGCAGGATCTACCGATGACGACGATGAAGATGAGGTAGTTGAGCCTACTGGCATTACCTATGAAGAGGCTCAAGCGAAAATTGAGGAAATTAGGGTAGCTTATAAGCTGGTTAATGCTTCGGTGAAAAAAAATGGCTATAAGCATGACAAAACAGAGAAGGCAATGGATGCACTGTCTGTGCGTTTTCTTGAGGTAAAGTGGACGCCGCAATATTTTAAAAAGAAAGTCGCGTTACTTAATGTAGTTACGCAGAATATTCGCGAGCAAGAAAGAGTCGTTTTAAATATTTGCGTTAAGCAGGCAAAAATAAACCGTCAAGAATTCATTGATAGATTTATTGCTAATGAAGCTGATTTAACGTGGTTGTCGGAGTATGCAGATAAGGACGACGCTGTTGCGGCAGTGCTGACGGCTAATAAAAAGGAAATTAAAAGAGCTCAGATTCAATTTAGTGCAATGGAAGAAGGGCATGGTTTAGCTATTGTTGAAATAAAAGATATTAGTCGTCGTGTGTCGATCGGAGAGGCAAAGTCAAGGCGCGCGAAAAAAGATATGATTGAGGCTAATTTGCGTCTGGTTATTTCGATTGCAAAGAAATACACTAATCGCGGACTGCAGTTCTTGGATTTAATTCAGGAAGGTAATATCGGCTTAATGAAAGCAGTTGATAAGTTTGAGTATCGTCGAGGCTATAAGTTTTCGACTTATGCGACATGGTGGATACGCCAAGCGATTACGCGATCTATTGCTGATCAGGCGAGAACAATTCGTATTCCTGTGCATATGATTGAGACGATTAATAAGTTGAATCGTATTTCACGTCAAATTATGCAAGAAAAAGGCCGTGAAGCAACACCTGAAGAATTGGCGGTGCAAATGGAGATGCCGGAAGACAAGGTGCGTAAGGTACTTAAGATTGCAAAAGAACCGATTTCTATGGAGACACCGATAGGCGACGATGAAGATTCGCATTTAGGTGATTTTATTGAAGATTCAAAGATGCTTTCTCCTGTAGATTCTGCTACAATTGCCGGTCTGAAAGAGTCGACACAAAGTGTGTTGGCGGGATTGACGGCAAGAGAGTCGAAAGTCTTACGTATGCGTTTTGGTATTAATATGAATACTGACCATACCCTAGAAGAAGTTGGAAAACAGTTTGATGTGACGCGCGAACGTATCCGTCAAATTGAGGCAAAGGCATTACGTAAATTACGACACCCATCTCGTTCAGATCAGCTTAAATGCTTTTTGGATGCAGAATAAGTTCGGCGTAAGTTTTTGTAAATAGTTTAAGTTTAGGGCCCTTAGCTCAGTTGGTTAGAGCATCCGACTCATAATCGGCAGGTCCCCAGTTCGAGTCTGGGAGGGCCCACCATATATTAAAGGTTGCTGATGCAGCCTTTTTTTTTATCTGAAATTCAAGCTCTAGCTGTTTTCAGTCTTTATATCTATCCCTTGTATAAAAAAGGACCATATTTATGAGCAATAACTATATTTTTACCTCTGAATCCGTTTCAGAAGGGCACCCGGATAAGGTTGCCGATCAGATTTCTGATGCTATTTTAGATGCGCTACTAGCGCAAGATCCTAAGTCCAGAGTTGCTTGTGAGACTTTAGTTAAAACCGGCATGGTGATTATTGCTGGTGAAATTACTACCGATGCTTGGGTCGATACAGAAGAGGTTGTTAGAAAAGTTGTTCATGATATAGGCTATAACAGCTCGGATATTGGTTTTGATGCGGCAAGTTGTGCGGTAATCAATGCAATTGGCAAGCAGTCGGCTGATATTGCTCAAGGTGTTGATGATAGTGAAGACCATGAGCAGGGAGCAGGCGATCAAGGATTGATGTTCGGTTATGCGAGCAATGAGACTGACGTTTTAATGCCTGCTCCGATTACTTATTCGCACCTGTTAATGAAGCGTCAGGCGGAAGTGCGTAAAAATGGTACTTTGCCTTGGTTGCGTCCAGATGCGAAAAGTCAGATTACTTTTCGTTATGAAAATAACAAGCCAGTTGCTATTGATGCCGTCGTTTTATCTACGCAGCATTCTCCTGAAATGGGTGGTAAGCAGCTGGAAGAGGCGGTGATGGATGAAATTATCCTGCCAACTTTACCTAAAGAATGGCTGCATGCGGACACTCAATATTTTATTAACCCAACAGGTCAATTTATTATTGGTGGTCCTGTGGGAGACTGTGGTTTAACTGGGCGTAAAATAATTGTTGATACATACGGCGGTATGGCTAGACACGGCGGTGGTGCTTTTTCTGGTAAAGATCCTTCAAAAGTAGATCGTTCAGCGGCGTATATGTGTCGTTATGTAGCTAAGAATATTGTTGCTGCAGAACTGGCCGAGCGTTGTGAAATTCAAGTATCTTATGCGATTGGTGTTGCTGAACCAACTTCTATCAGCGTAGAAACCTTTGGTACAGGAAAAATTAGTGAAGACCGTTTAGTGCAAATCATTAGAGATGTGTTTGATTTGAGACCAAAAGGCTTAATTGCCATGCTCGATTTATTAAAACCTATCTATTTACCGACTGCCGCTTATGGTCACTTTGGTCGTACGGAAGATACCTTTAGCTGGGAAAAAACTGATAAAGTTGATGCTTTAAAAAGCGCAGCTGGCCTTTAAAAAATTAAATATACGGGATAATAAAATGAGCGAACAAGATTATAAAGTTGCAGATATGTCTTTGGCCGAATGGGGCCGTAAAGAAACATTAATTGCTGAAACAGAAATGCCTGGTTTAATGGCTTTACGTGAAGAATTCGGTGCAGCACAGCCTTTAAAAGGAGCGCGTATTGCAGGTTGTTTACATATGACCATTCAAACGGCTGTGTTAATTGAGACTTTAACGGCATTAGGTGCTGAAGTACGTTGGTCTTCATGTAATATTTTTTCTACCCAAGATCAAGCAGCAGCAGCAATGGCGGCGGCGGGTATTCCTGTTTTTGCTTGGAAAGGCGAAACGGAAGAAGAAGCAGAGTGGTGTATTGAGCAAACTATTGTCGGTCCTAACGGCTGGCGTCCAAATATGATTTTGGATGATGGTGGTGATTTAACTGTGCTAATGCATGAAAAATACCCAGAATTGATGGCTGATGTGAAAGGGCTTTCTGAAGAAACTACAACGGGTGTATTGCGTTTATACGAGATGGTTACAGCTGGAACTTTGAAAGTACCAGCATTTAATGTTAATGATTCTGTCACTAAATCAAAATTCGATAACCTTTACGGCTGTCGTGAGTCTTTAGTTGACGGTATTAAGCGTGCAACTGACGTAATGATTGCAGGTAAAATCGCGGTTGTTTGTGGTTATGGTGATGTAGGTAAAGGTTGTGCGCAATCGCTACGTGGCTTAGGTGCTACAGTTTGGGTCACAGAAATTGATCCAATTTGTGCGCTGCAAGCATCAATGGAAGGCTACCGCGTTGTAACGATGGAAGAGGCTGCTCCACAAGGGAATATCTTTGTGACGGCAACAGGTAACTATCACATTATCAATCATGACCATATGAAAGCAATGCGTAATAACGCTATCGTATGTAATATTGGTCACTTTGATTCAGAAATCGAAATTGCAGCTTTACGTCAATACACTTGGGATAACATTAAGCCGCAAGTGGATCATGTTATTTTTCCTGATGGTAAAAAACTAATTATCTTGGCGGAAGGTCGTTTAGTAAACTTAGGTTGTGGAACAGGCCACCCTAGTTTTGTAATGTCTAACTCTTTCTGTAACCAAGTGCTAGCGCAAATGGAATTATGGGAAAATGCGGCTGATTATGAAAATAAAGTGTATATTTTGCCTAAGAAGTTAGATGAAAAAGTTGCTCGTTCACATTTGGCGCAGTTAGGTGTGCAATTAACTCAACTAACACCAGAGCAAGCTAAATATATTAGTGTGCCAGTTGAAGGTCCATACAAAGCGGATCATTACCGTTACTAAGCGACTTCGCTAACGGGTTTGCTGTGAAAAGGGCTTTAGCTGCGCATATTTATGGCGTGTCTATAAGCCCTTTTTGCTTTTTATTATTCCTCTGAAACTGAAAATATTATGACCAAAGAAAACAAAGCAGACTTATTTAGTTTTGAATTTTATCCGCCCAAGACGGTAGAAGGGGCGAAAAACTTAGAGAAAGTTCACCAAGAATTGGCTCAGTTAAATCCTGACTTTTTCTCGGTCACGTTTGGTGCGGGTGGTTCAACGCGCGATAATACCTACGATACGGTGGTTAAGATCCAACAAAATGGTGTTTCTGCTGCACCGCATTTATCTTGTGTCGCTTCAACTAAAGAAAATATTCTAGAAATTCTACAAAATTACCGTAAGCATGGCGTATCTAAAATCGTTGCTTTACGCGGTGATTTACCATCAGGAATGATGTCTGCTGGCGAATTTCGTTATGCTAATGAGCTAGTTGAGTTTATCCGCAAAGAAACGGGTGATCACTTTCAGATTCATGTTGCTGGCTACCCTGAGATACATCCACAAGCAAGCAGTGCGCAAACAGACTTTGATAATTTTAAGCGTAAAGTCGATGCGGGCGCTAATGCGGTTATTACCCAGTATTTCTATAATGCTGAGGCCTATTTTTACTTTTTAGATAAATGTGAGAAAAGCGGTATTGATATTCCTATCGTGCCAGGCATTATGCCGATTACTAACTATTCTCAATTGTTCCGTTTTTCCGATATGTGTGGCGCTGATATTCCACGCTGGATGCGTAAAACATTGGAAGGCTTTGGTGATGATCGAGAATCGATTATTGCTTTTGGTGAAGACGTGGTTTCTAAATTATGCCAGGAATTATTGGATAATGATGCGCCAGGTCTGCATTTTTATACCATGAACCAAGCAAAGCCCACTTTAGCGGTTTGGAATAATTTAAAATTCTAAAAGCATTTTGAGTGGATTATAAAGGCAGGCAAGGCAGCTTATGTTTTGTCTGCCTTTTTTGTTGGTGCGGGAGAGTACATGAGAGTATCAAGATTATATGTAGACATGCCTTTGGCTGTTCAGGAAACGATCGAATTAGATGAAGATTGCGCACATTATGTGCGTACGGTACTGCGGCTAAAAAAAGCATATTTAGTTGTGTTGTTTAATGGCCTAGGTGGAGAATATCAAGCAGAAATTATTGAAGTGTCGCGTAAACAGGTCTTAGTGAGAATACTAAGTTTTGTCGAACGTGATGTTGAATCGCCTTTGCAAGTAGTCTTAGGTTTAGGTGTATCGCGCGGCGAACGCATGGATTTCGCAGTGCAGAAATCAGTGGAATTAGGTGTTGTACGGATTGCACCGTTAATCACGGATCATTGCGTAGTGCAGCTAAAAGGCGACAAAGAGAGTAATAAGGTCCGCCACTGGCAGAAAATTGCACAGCATGCGACTGAGCAAAGCGGACGAACAGTTATGCCTGCTATTGAAGCTGTTGAGTCTTTAATTAACTGGGTGGAGCAGCAATCTGGGCTTAAAGTGTTCTTAGATCCTTTTGCTACGCAAACACTACAAGATTTACAGCCAGTCGATAATAAAGTGACTTTATTGGCGGGGCCTGAAGGTGGGTTTTCTGAGCAAGAGCGAGAAATAGCGAAGCAAGCAGGGTTTATTCCAGTGCGATTAGGGCCAAGGGTATTACGTACAGAAACGGCAGCGTTGTCAGCTTTAACTGCGGTTCAGGTTTTATGGGGTGATTTAGGAGTTGGTGATGCTTAAAAAAATTGGTATTAGCTTAGTACCTTTTGGAATGCTGTTGCTCTATACTTGCATTGCTTGTGTTATTGGCTATGGTGTTTTTATACTTATTAATGGTGCGGCAGAGTTACATCGAGTTATTAGCAGGGTGACGCAAGTGCTATTAATATTGAGCATTTACCCAACTATGCGTTATTTGAATATTAGTGCAAAGCAGCTGGGTTTTGTGCCATTTAAGCGGTTTCTTAAGCAAATGTCAGGTGGCATTATCTTGGGCTTGTGTACTTTGCTGCCTGTTTTATTATTAAGTTATGCTTTAGATATTACGATTTTTGATGAAACTAAGGCCTGGACGTTAGAAAAAGTCTTGGTTAAATTATTGGTAGCTTTTCTGTTGGCTTTGTTGATCTCTCTTTTAGAAGAGCCGATGTTTCGAGGGATTTTAATCTCGGCATACGTAAAACGTATAGGTGTCACGGCGACGATATTTATTAGCTCTTTTTATTATGCCATATTGCACTTTATTAAAGCACGCACCTCTATCTCTGTTGAAGATGCACGATTGAGTGATGGTTTTTATCTTGCAATAGAGGCTTTTCAAAATTTATTAAAACCAGAACATTTAGGTGCTTTGTGGGCTTTATTGATGGTGGGTGTGTTTTTGGCGATTATGCGCACACGCCTGCAATTGAGTCTAGCTTGGTGTATAGGCTGTCATGCCGCATGGGTGTGGCAGATTAAAATGGCGCATCAACTGATGAATGTTAATCCCGATTCAGATTTAACTTATTTAGTCAGTCCTTATGATGGCGTGATTGGGCCAATGGTCGCGATGTGGTTGTCTTTGGTGATTGCTGCTTATTTTATTTATGAGAAAATGAGGATTCGTAAGTAATATGCACCTCTACTTGAGCTAAGGGAGGTGCAGAATATCTTAGTCCCTAAAATTATTAAACTGTAGCGGCTGCTCTAAATCTTGTTTGCGTAATAATTGCATAGCGGCCTGTAGGTCATCTCTTTTTTTGCCGTTTACCCGAATTTTTTCGCCTTCAATGGCGGTCTGCACTTTGATCTTGCTATCTTTAATGGCTTTAACGATCTTCTTTGCTAAAGGTTTGTCGATGCCTTCCTTTAGTGAAATGGGTTGTTGTGCAGTTTTTACGCCTTCTTTTGCATCTCCCGTTTCTAAACAGCTAATATCAATGCCGCGCTTAGTCATTTTGGAAAATAAAATGGGCAACATTTGTTGCAGTTGAAATATCGATGCGGCTTTCATCACGATGGTGTCGTCTTTTAGTTCAAACTCTGCATTAGAGCCTTTAAAATCAAAGCGAGCGCCTACTTCTTTGTTGGCTTGGTCAAGAGCATTTTGTGCTTCGTGCATATCGAGTTCTGAAACAATATCAAAAGAGGGCATGTTAAATCCTATGGTCTTAATTTTTAGTGAATTGGGTTTTTATTTTACTGATTTCAGTAGTGCGTAGTCTATTAATTGCTATGCCGATTTCTTTGCCTTGTAAATTTCCGTTTAAAACTGTTGAGCTGTCTATATTAGATCCTGCTTTTTGTGCGGCTAAAATGTAATTAGCTTGAGGATAAGCTGAATTTTCAAACCCTAAACGGCCCTTGGCATCGGCTTCACAAGCGAGTAAAAAGTCATTTAAATGATTATCGGCTTTAAAGGCATTGAGGCTGGCCAGTGTTGCACAAAGTGTCGATGCTTTTAATTCAAAAGCGCGATGGCAGTGAGTGTGATACTGCATGACTTGCTGCGCTAGTTTCTGATAATTATTGGGTACACGTAGTCGAGTGCAGAGTGCAGTTAATGCGCTTAAGCCTAATGTTTCATGGCCATGATGGCTAGGCCAATTCGCTGCAGGAGTGAGAGCTTTTCCTAAATCGTGCATTAAGGCGGCAAAACGAACTGTCGTTTTATCGCTTAATAAAACGGCCTGATCTAAAACCATTAGAGTATGTATGCCGGTGTCGATTTCAGGGTGATAGGCGGCCGTTTGCGGTACGCCAAATAAGGCATCAATTTCTGGAAAAATGCGCGCTAAGGCACCACAATCACGTAAGGCTTGGAAATAAGCGGAAGGTGATTGTTCGCTCAGAGCTTTAGCTGTTTCTGCCCAAACACGATCGGGAACGAGATGATCGATTTCACCCTGCGTAACCATGGTTTTCATTAGTTTCTGTGTTTCTGGTGCAATATGAAAGCCAAGGTGCTGGTAGCGCGCACAAAAACGCGCAATACGTAAAACGCGCACAGGGTCTTCACAAAAAGCAGGGGATATATGACGGAACACTCTGTTTTTGAGGTCTTCTTGGCCGCCATAAGGGTCGATAATCTCGCCATTATCTAACATGGCCATGGCATTAATTGTTAAATCGCGGCGCAGTAAATCTTCTTCTAAGCTGACGTCAGGTGTTGCGCAAACAGCAAAGCCTTTGTAGCCATGAGTGGTTTTTCTTTCGGTGCGCGCAAGTGCGTATTCGTCTTTTGTTTTTGGGTGCAGGAAAACGGGGAAGTCTTTACCTACTTCGGTGAATCCTTTTTGCAGCATGGCTTCTGGTGTTTCTTCTAAGACCACCCAGTCGCGCTCGCGTACAGGTAGATTGAGAAGTGTGTCACGTACCGCGCCGCCAACTAAATAGGCTTTCATCATGTTAAATTTATTATCTTTTTAATATTAAGATGCATGATAAAGGATTCAGTGCTAATTTGGCAATGAGTTGTCGCGTTGATATTTGATGTGTAACTTCTCATTACCCATAGGTAAAAAGACCTGCGCACCAGCACCTATCAATAATGAGAAGTTACTTTGATGTTTATTAAAGGGTTGAATGTAATGATGAAAGTTTTTTCATGTTAGATGTAGTATTTATTTGTTTAGCTTTTGGTTGTTTTTCGGGTATTTTAGCGGGTCTTTTTGGGCTTGGTGGGGGCTTAGTTTTAGTGCCTTTTTTTGCACTTTTATTTGAGCAGCAAGGTATTGCTAATGAGTTGATTATGTTAATGGCAGTTGCAACTTCATTGGCAACGATTATTATTACTTCTATAGCGACGGTGTTCGCGCACCAGCGATTAGGGACGGTTATTTGGCCTTATGTCTGGCAACTTTCT
>CBDVDU010000010.1:0-24554 GCA_965372825.1 uncultured Gammaproteobacteria bacterium
ATTTAAGTTTTACCCCACCCAAACTCGCGCATTTCTAAACATTCTTAACCACGCACCATCTTCGCTCCACTCACTCGACTGCCATGAGTTTTGTATCTTTCTAAAGCAGCGCTCTGGATGCGGCATCATAATAGTAAAGCGGCCATCTGTCGTCGTTAAGCCAGTAATACCATCAGGTGAACCATTCGGGTTCATTGGAAAATCAGTCGTTTCTACCCCATAATTATCTACATAGCTCAATGCCACCAAAGCCTGTTGTTGATTGCTTTCTGTAAATTCAGCACGCCCTTCTCCATGTGCAATCACTACTGGAATTTTCGATCCAGCCATACCTTTCAGTAAAATAGATGGCGAGTCTTGAACCTTAACCATAGCAACACGTGCTTCAAATTGCTCTGAAGTGTTACGCATAAATTTTGGCCAATGCTCAGCGCCTGGAATCAACTCTTTCAAGCCTGATAACATCTGGCAACCATTACATACGCCCAAACCAAAAGTATCTGTTCGTTGGAAAAAATCAGAAAATTCAGCGCGTGCTCGCTCATTAAATAATATTGATTTAGCCCAACCGCCGCCTGCGCCTAAAACATCACCGTAAGAAAAACCGCCACAAGCCACTAAACCAACGAAATCTTTTAAGCTCACACGACCACTGATAATATCAGTCATATGCACGTCAATACTGGTAAAACCGGCCTTATCAAAAGCAGCGGCCATCTCTACATGACCATTAACGCCCTGCTCTCTTAAAATCGCCACTCGTGGACGCACACTCGCGAAAGGCGCAGCCACATTTTCATTCACATCAAAGTTTAAACTGGCGGTCAAGCCGGGATCTTTATTATCGCTAATGCGTTCGAATTGTTGTTTTGCACACTCTGGGTTATCACGTAAGGCCTGCATACGATAGCTGACTTCTGACCAGATTTTCTGCATTTCAGCACGACTTGCGGAATACAATGTCTCGCCGTCACAACTAACAGTCAACTGTTGTGCTTCCTCTGTCACCCAACCAATAATATGCGTACAAGCATCTAAACCAGCAGCTTCTAAAACATCTAATACGGCATCACAATCATCTTGTTTAACCTGAATAACCGCGCCCAGCTCTTCATTAAATAAAGCGGCAAGCGGATCATCACCTAAACGATCTAATTCAATTTCTGCGCCTTTACGACCCGCAAAAATCATTTCTGCTACTGTTGCTAATAAACCACCATCAGAACGGTCATGATAGGCTAACAATTTGTTATCACTATTTAAGGACTGAATACTATCAAAAAAAGCTTTGAACAGCTTGGTATCATCCAAATCAGGCACTTCACACCCCATTTGTTGATACACTTGCGCCAACACCGAGCCGCCTAAACGATTTTTACCCTGCCCCAAATCAATCAGCATTAACACGCTGTCTTCATTCTTTAATTCAGGCGTTAGCGTTCTAGTAACATCCGTTACTGGAGCAAAAGCGGTAATAATTAACGATAAAGGCGAAGTCATCACTTTTTCTTTGCCCTCATCCTGCCAAACTGTTTTCATCGATAAAGAATCTTTACCTACCGGAATAGCAATGCCTAATTCTGGACACACTTCCATGCCGACTGTTTTAACGGTATCAAATAACGCGGCATCTTCACCTTCGCTACCAGCGGCTGCCATCCAGTTAGCCGAAATTTTAATTTTATTCAGTGATTCTATAGGTGCTGCTGCTAGATTGGTTAAAGACTCAGCAATCGCCATGCGCCCTGATGCTGGTGCATTAATGACCGCTAACGGCGTACGCTCACCCATTGCCATAGCTTCACCGGTTGTTGCCTGAAAACCTGTCGCCGTTACAGCAACATCAGCAACCGGAATCTGCCAAGGGCCAACCATTTGATCTCTAACCACCAAGCCAGTCACCGAGCGATCACCAATATGAATTAAGAAACTTTTATCAGCAACGGCTGGAAAAGATAAAACACGTTTAACCGCTTCACTTAAATCTACACCAGAGAAATCTAAATCTTTTTGCTTAACGTCGATGCGTTGAACATCACGATGTAATTTAGGTGGATTACCAAATAACACTGACATAGGAATATCTACAGGGCTATTGCCAAACAGCTCATCGGTTAAGGTCAAATGCTCTTCGTCAGTCGCTTCACCAATCACTGCATATAAACAATGTTCGCGCTGACAAAAAGATTCAAATAGCTCTAAAGATTCAGGCTTAATAGCAACAACATAACGCTCTTGCGCTTCATTACACCAGATTTGCATCGGTGACATGCCTTTATCGTCATTATTCACCTTACGCAATTCAAATCGTCCACCACGTTCACAATCATGGATAATTTCTGGTACAGCATTGGATAACCCACCCGCCCCGATATCATGAATCGAGACAACTGGCGTGTCATCACCTAAAGAATTACAGTGATTAATAACCTCTTGGCAACGACGCTCCATTTCTGGGTTTTCGCGCTGTACCGAAGCAAAATCTAATTCTGCAGCACTCTCCCCTGACGTTTGTGAAGAGGCAGCACTACCGCCTAAACCAATTAACATCGCAGGACCACCAAGAATAATAATCAGTGAACCGGCTGGAATTGGGTGTTTATCGACCAACATCGGACGAATATTACCCATACCACCAGCAATCATAATCGGTTTATGATAGCCGCTTAATTTTTCGCCTTGGCTACCTTCAACTAACTGCTCAAAGCTACGAAAATAACCAGCAATATTGGGACGGCCAAATTCATTATTAAACGCCGCGCCACCTACCGGGCCATCAAGCATAATATCTAAAGCAGAAGCAATACGTTCTGGCTTACCAAAATCTTGCTCCCAAGGCTGTACAAATCCAGGAATTTTTAAATTCGAAACAGTAAAACCGGTTAAACCTGCTTTGGTTGCAGAACCACGCCCCGTTGCACCTTCGTCACGAATCTCACCACCTGAACCCGTTGCCGCCCCAGAATGCGGAGCAATCGCAGTCGGGTGATTATGCGTTTCCACTTTCATTAATAAGTGCGCATCTTCTTGCATATACGCATATTCACCGGTTTTAGCATTACGGATAAACACCGCAGCATTAGAACCTTCAGCTACCGAAGCATTATCGCTGTATGCCGATAGAATCCCTTCTGGATTTTTCTCAGCGGTATTCCGAATCATGCCAAATAAAGATTTCGCTTGATCAACACCATCAATCGTCCAACTGGCATTAAAGATTTTATGGCGACAATGCTCTGAGTTTGCCTGAGCAAACATCATTAATTCCACATCACTAGGGTTACGCCCTAAAGCTTGAAAGCGACCAGCTAAATAATCAATTTCATCAGCAGATAAAGCTAGACCTAAAGTGCTATTGGCTTGCACTAACGCGTCTTTGCCTTGTTCGATAATGGCAACCGTTGCTAAAGGCAGAGGTTCGTGATGAGCAAATAATTCAGCACTATCAATATCAGTCACTATCGATTGCGTCATGCGGTCATGCACTAGCGTATAAATTTGTTTTAGCTTGTCGCCATCTATAGTTGCACTTGCATATAAAGTATATTCAACACCGCGTTCTAAACGCTCAACACATGCCAAGCCGCAACGCTGGGCAATTTCTGTCGCTTTACTAGACCAAGGTGAAATAGTGCCTGAACGTGGCGCAACCCAAAAAGTAACTACGCCAGATTTATCAATGCTATCAGCCTTCGATCCATAAGCTAATAATTGCTGCAAAATAGCATCTTGTTCAGCATTAATCTCAGCATTCATTTCAACAAAGTGCATATACGATGCAGAAATATCACTAATATTTGAGTCTATCGCTTGTACATCAGCTAATAATTTTTGAATTCTAAATTTTGATAACGCGGAAGTTCCGGGAATTTTAAGCATATAAAAGGTGTGGTTGAGAAATATTCGAATCATTGGAGGAACTCCTCTCTCGCTTCCAAGAGAGGAATTAAGTAATACCAATAAATAATCACTGTCATAGTCGTCATTCCCGAAATCTTTAATCGGGAATCCATGCAGTCACGCTAGATTCCTGCTAAAGGCTTGCGCCCACGCTTGACTGGGTAGCCAAGAGTGACGGTTTCGAGTTTAAGTATAAATCGATTAGGATTGTAACTTCTCATTATTCACAGGCAAATACATGTAAAACATCGTCATTCCCGAAGTCTTTTATCGGGAATCTACCTTGAGCATAGATTCCTGCTAACAGCACCAGGAATGACGCACTGAAAAAACTGCCTGTACCCTTTAATAATGAGAAGTTACTTAGGATTGGTATAATATGCTGTTACTTTTACATTCTTATGCAGAGCACCAGAATGAATTTAATGTGTTTCAAAATCCTTTTCTATCGTATCAAACAATGAATTCAACAAACGCAAACCATTACCTTCTGATAAATTAGTGCCTTGCTCATCCCGAACAAAAATAAGGATACCTTGTTCGCTTTGTTGTAAAAAAACTTGATAGGGTTTTTCTTGATTCGGGTCATCACCAAAGAAAAAAACCAATTCATCCCAAAAAGAACCGTCTTTCACTTCCTGCACATCAGGATCATATTGCACATAATAAGTTGCAGTGGAACGGTTTTTATCGGTGATTTCAATTGATCGATCTGTTAAAGCCTTAGCAATAACACGCCAAACATAAGCAAAAGGAGAGTTAACCAGTAAATAACTCCCCTCAGTATCTTGAATAAATTCAATGGTATTCGTTAAAGCACTAGGAGTGACATCTACACTTAATGAGTCAGTGGTTTGTTCTTCTGACAAATTGGGCGGCATTTCTAATGCGGCAATTTCTTTACTATAAACATAGTCTTTTTCTTTATCAGGAAAGAATGAGCTACAGGCCGTCACTAAAGTGACCGAAAAAATAACACTAATTTTACTGAGTTTCATACCGTATTTTAAATAGGAATTAAAGAACATGCGCTTGTTGCATTGCCGCACGCACTTTTTCAACACAGTCTTGAGTTAACCATGTTAACGGTAAACGTATGCCTTCACTCATTAAACCCATTTCAGCAACCGCCCATTTAACAGGGATAGGGTTAGATTGGATAAATAAGTGCGTATGTAAGCCTTTTAAATTAGCATCAATACTGGTTGCCGTTTCTCGGTTACCATTCATTGCTGCAGTAATCATTTCATGTACTAAGCGTGGCGCAACATTACCAGAAACAGTAATCGTACCATTCCCGCCTAACAAGCAAAATTCACAACTACTAGCATCGTCACCAGTATAAAGTGCAAATTCATCACCGCATAGCTCACGAATAATAGCGACTCGGGCTAAATCACCTGTTGCTTCCTTTACGCCCACAATATTTTTAATTTTTGCCAAGCGACCAACAGTTTCAGGCAGCATGTCACAGGCAGTACGCCCTGGCACATTATATAAAATTTGTGGAATATCGACGGCTTCAGAAATCGCTTTATAATGTAAATATAAACCTTCCTGCGTAGGTTTATTATAATAAGGCGTGACTAATAAACAGGCATCGACACCGACTTCTTTTGCAGCTTGTGTTAGTGCTATCGCTTCAGAGGTAGAATTCGCTCCCGTTCCAGCAATAACAGGAATACGGCCTGCTACATATTGCACAACTGATTTGACCACATCCATGTGTTCCTGTTCATTTAAAGTAGCTGATTCGCCCGTCGTTCCCATAGCAACGATAGCATCAGTCCCTTGCTCTATATGAAACTCTACTAATTTTTTAAGACTATCCTTATCTATATCACCGTTATCAAACATAGGGGTGACTAACGCTACGATACTACCTTGAATCATGAAACACTCTCGAAATTGTAAAAATGATAACTAACGACTATTATAGGGTAATACTATTGGCATTTCCCTAGATAACGCCCTGTGATTTTTGTTTGCATAGCCATAGCACCCTGCGGTGCACCTGACATAGTCATATCAAATGTACCGGAAAAACTGGTTTTCTGATACTGAATTTCCCCCAAGCCCTGCATTTTCATGCCATCTTGTTCACAGTTCATAGACCAGCGTACTAGGTTATTTTGTATATCCAGATCATGCATCTGACAATTATTCTGTTGCAGAATATTCTCAGGATTCATACTCTGCTTAGTAAAGCACTGTTGCATCGTCATCGCTGGTATTTTCATCGGCATAGCTGCCATACTCACTTGAGAGCTTACTTCCCACAAACCTTCCGTAATATCAGGTGTTTGTGCAAAAGCAGGAGCCGCACTTAAAGATAGCAACAGCGCAACACTAATTTTTTTATTCATCTTCGTCTTCATAATCAATTTCTTCTTCTGGTTGTGCATTTTCCACACTCCACAATTTTTCTAACTGATAAAACTCACGAGATTGTGCCGTCATAACATGAAGAATCACATCACCTAAATCGACCAATACCCATTCAGAATCTTGCCCGCCTTCGACACCTAAAGGCATAACACCTTGATCCTTTAATTCTAAAGTCACATATTCACATAAAGCTTTACTGTGACGCGCCGAGGTTCCTGTCGCAATCACCATATAATCAGTAAAACTCGTTTTTCCAATTACATCAATTGTAACTATATTTTCAGCCTTACGATCATCTAAGACTTTAGTCACAATCGCTAATAATTTTTCCGCTTGCATTCAATTTCCTTTATTCTGTTTTTTCAGGCTTTATATAATTGTTTCGCCTGTATATATTCAATGACCGCTTCAGGCAATAAGAAACTCGGATTTCTTTGCATAGCAAAGATTTGTCGAATAAATGTTGCTGAAATATCTAATTGCGTCACCTGTTGAAAATAGATTTTACCACTCGCACAGGATTTTAACGAATGCTTATCATTAACTAGTTTATCTGCATAGAATTTTACTAAGGTTTCCGGCTTAAATGCAGGGCGAGTCATGACCACAATATGCGCATAATCAAATAAAGCCTGCCATCTATGCCAGCTGGATAAACCATTAAAAGCATCAGTCCCAATAAATAAAAATAGCGGCCTATCTGCCGATATTTCCCCACGAATAGAAGACAGCGTATCGACCATATAAGACGGTCCTGCTCGCTCCAGTTCACGCGTATCAATCTGTAATTGCGGCGTTTCCTGTATGGCCAATTGCAACATTTGCACACGCATAGCCGCACTTACTTCAGGTTCATCGCGATGCGCCGGCTGAGAGCACGGCACTAAACGCAGTTCATCTAAAGCAAAAATCTCGTTGACCTCTATCGCCGTGCGTAAATGCCCATAATGCACTGGATTAAAAGTGCCGCCATAAATACCTAGCATTTACTGACGGATATGCCCATCCCCTAAGACAATATATTTCAAGCTCGTTAAACCCTCTAAACCCACAGGCCCGCGCGCATGTAATTTATCCGTACTAATACCAATTTCTGCGCCCAAGCCATATTCAAAGCCATCCGCAAAACGCGTAGATGCATTAACCATCACTGAACTAGAATCCATCTCACGCAGAAAACGGCGCGCTAAAGTATAGTTTTCGGTAACAATAGACTCGGTATGCCCTGAGCTAAATTGATTAATATGCGCCATCGCTTCATCAATATCGGCAACCACTTTAATCGATAATATGGGCGCTAAATATTCTGTCGCCCAATCTTCTTCAGTAGCACGCACGCAATCAGGGATGATAGAACAGGTTTTTAAACAACCACGCAATTCCACCCCGGCTTCTTTGTACTGCACTGCTAATTTAGGTAATACTTGCAAAGCAACCGATTCTGCAACTAATAAAGTCTCCATTGCATTGCATACGCCATAGCGATGAGTCTTAGCATTCATAGCAATATTAATGGCTTTATCAATGTCTGCTTGACCATCAATATACACATGACAAATACCATCTAAATGCTTAATAACAGCAATAGTAGCCTCTTTAGAAATGCGCTCAATCAGGCTTTTACCACCACGAGGCACGATAACATCGACATATTCATTCATCGTGATTAATTCCCCGACTGCGGCTCTATCCGTTGTTTCCACAACTTGCACGGCAGTCACAGGCAAACCAGCCTGCTCTAATCCTTTAGCTACACACTGAGCAATCGCTTGATTAGAATAAATAGATTCTGAGCCGCCGCGCAAAATACAAGCATTACCTGATTTCAAACACAAAGCCGCCGCATCGACTGTCACATTAGGTCGCGATTCATAAATAATACCAATCACCCCCAAAGGCACGCGCATCTGCCCCACTTGAATACCACTAGGACGGTACTTTAAATCAGTAATCGCGCCAACCGGATCAGGCAAAGCCGCCACTTCATTTAAACCATCAATCATCGCTTGAATTCTAGCAGGCGTTAGTTCTAATCGATCTAACAAAGCCGCATCTAAACCTTTTTCTTTACCCGCTTGTAAATCTTTAGCATTTTCCTCTGCTAATAAAGCCGTATTGTTTTTTAATTGCTCCGCAATCGCTAATAGCGCCGCATTTTTTTGCCCCGACTCTGCACGACTTACTGCACGCCCCGCTGCTTTTGCTTGTTGACCTAAAGAGGTCATATACTCTTTTATATTCACTGTTTTTTCCAATTATCTATTAACTTTTTCAACATAAGCTAAAGTAGTTCGCCCTATGGCAATCAACTCTGGTGCGGTCTTTAGCACATCTGAAAATACACTTTGCAAAGCCTCGTCCAAATATTCATGAACAATTTCATTACGAATATCTTTGATCTGCCTAATTGATTCAATATCCTCAAATAACCCGCGTTTATGCGCATGATTAACCACATCAATCAAGGTGCCTTGATTCTCAAACTCAACGTCATCAAGACAACGAAACACTTTACGCACTAAAAAATCAATCGTGCGTGCATAGCGACTGCATAGATTTTCAAACTGATTAAATTGCTCAATACTAAAATTTTCTGGCTTAGATAAACCCTTCACTTGCTGATAAGAATAATCCAACCAAAAAAGTTGTTTTTCTAAAGAAACACTAAGCTCTTGCAAATAAGCACTGCTCATAATTGAACCGCGGTCGGTTTTATCATATTAATAAAAGCCTGATTTTCTATACCTGCATCTAAAACTAAGTCCATTTTCTGCTCACCAAAACGTTCAAAAAACTGCCAGCGAATTTTGCGTAAATCTTGTTTCGTCAAAATATTTGATTCAATTAATAAGTCAATATCACCACCACGTTTAGTATCGTCAACACGGCTGCCAAACAAATAAACATGCGCATCAGCATCGAGTGCTAATACGCTGTTTTTTATCGTATCAATTTCTTTATTTGTTAAACGCATAATGAGTTAAAGGTGGGCAAAAAACCTGCACCCTACATTACTCTATTTCTACCGCATCCGCTTTATCTTGATAGCTTTTGATCTGATCAAAATTCAAATAGCGATAAGTATCTTCTGCCGTCTCGCTAATTTTACTTACATAAGCCATATACTCTTCATTAGTGGGAATCTTACCCAAAATAGAACACACAGCCGCTAATTCCGCAGAACCTAAATAGACATTGGCATTATTACCTAAACGGTTCGGAAAGTTACGTGTAGAAGTCGAAACCACGGTCGCATTATCTGCAACACGCGCCTGATTACCCATACATAAAGAACAACCCGGCATTTCCATTCGTGCGCCAGATTTACCGAATGTGCTGTAATAACCCTCTTCAATTAATTGTGCCTGATCCATTTTAGTCGGTGGCGATACCCAAAGTTGTGTTGGTAAACGGCCCGCTTCTTTTTCTAATAACTTACCAGCAGCACGAAAATGACCGATATTGGTCATACATGAGCCTAAGAACACTTCATCAATTTTAGTGCCCGCAACATCCGCTAGTGTTTTCACATCATCAGGATCATTTGGACACGCCATAATCGGCTCTTTAATCGAATTTAGATCAATTTCGATAATTTCAAAATATTCCGCATCGGCATCAGGTGCCATTAATTCAGGTTTGGCAATCCATGCCTGCATTTCTTTGATACGACGTTCAATCGTACGAACATCGCCGTAACCTTCGGAAATCATCCATTTCAGCATGGTGATATTCGAGTTGATATATTCACGAATCGGCGCATCGTCCAAACGAATCGTACAACCTGCCGCAGAACGTTCCGCTGAAGCATCGGACAATTCAAACGCTTGCTCTACTTTTAAATCAGGCAAACCTTCAATCTCTAAAATACGGCCTGAGAATACGTTTTTCTTGCCTTTTTTCTCAACCGTTAATAAACCTTTTTCAATCGCAGCTAAAGGAATCGCATTAACTAAATCACGTAAAGTAATACCCGGCTGCATTTCACCTTTAAAACGCACTAAAACCGATTCTGGCATATCTAAAGGCATCACACCTGTTGCTGCAGCAAACGCCACTAAACCAGAACCTGCCGGAAAGGAAATACCAATAGGAAAACGCGTATGTGAATCACCGCCTGTACCGACTGTATCTGGCAATAACATACGGTTTAACCACGAATGGATAATACCGTCACCCGGCCGTAAAGCAACACCGCCACGATTCATAATAAAATCAGGCAAGCTATGTTGCATTGCCACATCAATCGGCTTTGGATAGGCAGCTGTATGACAAAAAGACTGCATCACTAAATCAGCCGAGAAACCTAAGCAGGCTAAATCTTTGAGTTCATCACGAGTCATTGGCCCCGTCGTATCTTGCGAACCCACAGTCGTCATATGTGGTTCACAATAAGTATTCGGACGTACGCCAGCAACACCACACGCTTTACCGACCATTTTTTGCGCCAAGGTAAATCCTTTATTGCTTTGCGCTTCGTCACCCGGTCTACGAAAAACAGTTGAAGCAGCTAAACCTAGAGTTTTACGTGCCTGATCGGTTAAGCCACGACCAATAATCAACGGAATACGTCCACCTGCGCGTACTTCATCTAATAAAATATCAGTTTTTAAAGCAAACTCACAAATCACAGCATCGGTATCATGATTTTTCACCACACCTTGGTACGGATAAATATCAATCACATCGCCCATCGCCATGTTTTCAACATCACATTCAAATGGTAATGCACCTGAATCTTCCATAGTATTGAAGAAAATCGGCGCAATTTTGCCACCAATACAGACACCGCCTGCGCGTTTATTTGGCACATAAGGAATATCATCGCCAGTAAACCAAAGTACTGAATTAGTTGCAGATTTACGTGAAGACCCCGTACCAACGACATCGCCCACATAAGCAACGGGGAAACCTTTTTCTTTTAAAGCATCAATTTGTTGCTCAGTATTAGTAATTCCTTCACGCGGTATTTTTAACATTGCTTGCGCATGCAGCGGAATATCAGGGCGTGACCAGGCATCAGGGGCTGGTGATAAATCATCAGTATTCGTTTCGCCCGTGACTTTAAAAACCGTCACAGTTAATTTTTCCGGCACTTCCGGCTTGCTTGTAAACCATTCCGCATCTGCCCAAGATTGTACGACTTGCTTAGCAAAGGCATTACCCGCTTCCGCTTTTTCTTGTACATCATGAAAGGCATCAAACACTAATAAAGTATGCGATAAGGCTGTGACAGCAATCGGTGCAAGCGCATCATTATCTAATAACTCAACCAATGAGGCGATATTATAACCACCGAGCATCGTGCCTAATAATTCAGTGGCGCGCGCAGCATCTAAAATAGGTGAGGACACTTCGCTTTTCGCCAATGCAGCTAAAAATCCAGCTTTAACATAAGCCGCTTCATCCACACCGGCAGGTACGCGGTTTGTTAATAAATCCAGAATAAAAGCTTCTTCACCCGCTGGCGGCTGCTTAATTAATTCAACAATGGCAGCAACTTGGTCTGCATTTAAAGGTTGTGGAACAACACCCGTTTTCGCTCTTTCTGCTACATGTTCACGGTATTGCGCTAATACTTCAGTTGGATTTACTGTACTGTTAGTCATTTAATATAGTTACCTTTAAATAATGAGATTTTTATTTTATAAGCGTTGTAAACGGCTTTTTACCTTGTATACGATAAATATCGAAATCCCTGTCAATGGTTGCAATCGTATGAATATTTAATTTCTCCGCTAAAAAAACCAAACACGCATCCGCAAAATCCATGGGCAAATCTGCATATTTAATAGTCAATTCTTTTATTTTGCCTAAGTCATTTGCTGTTATATTTTCTAATGTTACCGCGCCCGCATTAACCCATTCTAAAAAGTCAATCTGAGCGCGTCTATTAAAATCAAGTAAATGTAGCGTTTCGGTTAGCGAAGCAAGCGTTGTAATCAATTCACTGTTATTAGATTTTATGAAGGCAACAGAAGCAGTATGATATTTGTCATTACCATCAAATAAAGCAATTAAAGGTCCGGAATCAATGAGAATTTTATTCATATTTTGCTTGAATTTTTTCTTTTATCCGTATTTTTCTATCCCTAGAAAGGCTTTCTTCCGTGCTGGAATATTTACCAAAAATACCCTCACCTAATTCCCAAGCCGACTCTTTGTCTAATTTACCTATAAACTCAGTGATACTTTTTCTAATCAATTCTGATTTACTAAGCCCCATTTTTTTAGCTGTCTGATTAATCTTTTCTTCTAATTCTGATTCAAGTCTAAGGGTAATCATATAAGCTTCCAATAATAGTCTGTATTACGCATTGTAATACAGTATTAGTACAGGTCAACCTTATCTACTCCTCAATGCTATTGACTTAAGCCCTCTCTTGTTGGAGAGGGCGGGGGGAGGAGAATAAAATCATGCATTTATAATTCCCCTCATCCCAACCTTCTCCCTTTGGAGAAGGAGCTTATTCTTAAGTCAACGGCATTGTCTCTACTCCTCAGTCTCCTTAATCAACGCCATCATATCACCCACCGACATCTTACCACTGACTTCGCCGCCTTCTAATAAACTACTGGCCAAATCACGTTTATGAGCGTGTAAATCAACTATTTTATCTTCTATAGTATCTTTAGCCACTAAACGATAAATAGTCACGGGGCGTGTCTGGCCCATACGATGCGCTCTATCTGAGGCTTGATCTTCTACCGCAGGATTCCACCATGGATCCATATGAATCACATAATCAGCCGCCGTTAAATTTAACCCTGAGCCGCCTGCTTTTAAGCTAATTAAAAAGACATCGCCATCACCACCTTGAAATGCAGTCACGGCTTTTTTGCGTTTAGGTATCGACGTACTGCCATCCAGATATTGGTAGTTAATTCCTTTTTTATCCAATAAATCACGAATAATATGCAAATGCCCAACAAATTGACTAAACACCAAGGCTTTATGGCCACCGGCAATTAATTCATCAACTAGTTCTTCAAAGGCTTGTAATTTGGCACTGCTTAATGGGCTATCTTCCATTACCAATTTAGGATGACAACAGGCGCGGCGTAATTTCATGATTTCCGCTAAAATTTTCAAGTGCTGTTGTCCTGATTTCTGTCCTTCTTTTAGCGCATCCTGCATCGCTTGCATCGCATTACGGCGCATCGCCTCGTAAAAAGTACGCTCGTCTTTACTTAATTCGACATGCAAGGTAATTTCTGTTTTTGATGGTAATTCCTTCAACACATCACTTTTAAGCCGGCGTAAAATAAATGGCCTCAACAATTTCTTTAAGTGTTGCTGCGCAGAATGATCTTTATTATTTTCAATGGCTTGTGCATAACGCTCATTAAATTTTTTCAGTGAGCCTAATAAACCAGGGTTAATAAAATGGAATAAATTCCATAATTCACCCAGATGATTTTCGATAGGCGTACCGGTAGTGACTATTTTGAAATCCGCTTGTAGTGCCATTGCCGCTTGCGAACGCTTGGTTAGGCCATTTTTAATCGCTTGCGCTTCATCAGCAACCACCGTCTGCCAATGTTTAGCAGTCAATAATTCAGCTTCTGTTTGCAATAAACCGTAACTACAAACAACCAGATCAAACGCGCCTGCTTGCTCAATGATTTTCTGTCTATCCCCTAAACCAAAGTGCAGCACATTTAAGGTGGGGGCAAAACGCTGCGCCTCTTCTAGCCAATTCATACATACGGAAGTCGGTGCAAGAATCAAAGTTGGGCCATTCATAGCGCGTGATAAAATCAAAGTGAGTGCTTGTATGGTTTTCCCAAGCCCCATATCATCGGCTAAACACGCGCCTGCCCCCCAATGCGCTAAACGCGCCATCCATTGATAGCCTTCCAATTGGTAGTCACGTAATTCACCCTGCAAAGTAGATGGCACTTCCGGCTCTAAATCGGTCATTGATGCCAATTTTTTCAGCTGATCACGCCATTGCTTACTTGCTTTGACCTCCATGCCTTCTAGCGCTTCATTCAAAGCCGGCGCAGCTAAAGCATGAAACTGTAATGCATTCCCTTTTTGCTCCCCTAGTCCGGCAACATCATCTAATCGTTGGCGTAACTCGCTGGTTAATGCAATAAACTGCCCATCTTCCAACTTTAAAAAACGTCCTGAACTTGCTTTTAATAAGTTAATCAGGCGTTGCATATCATAGACTTGCTCTTCGTCTATCTGTACTTCACCTTCAACACTGAACCAGTCTTTTTCTTTACGCACTGAAAAATGCGCCTGCCCTAAACCCGCTTCACGACTCACTTTAATTTTTTGACCTTTAGGCCATTCTAAGACCACAAAATCGCCCAAGGTTTGCAATTGCAATAAAGCTTCTAAGGCCATTTCTGGATCATCTAGCAACCATCGCGCATCACTCCCTTGATACAGTTCAGAACACTCTTGATGCAACCTTTCTAAATGCGCATTCTCAACAGCAAAATCACGCGTCGTTTGTACTTGTTTGCCTCCCACTTCAGCTAATACCGTCGTGCCGCCCGCGCCTGGCTTATAAATAGGCCCAGCATCAGTAAAAGGCTGTACAAAAGCCTCAACTTGCAAGCCATCACCAACCGGTTGTAAGTGCACATGCAAACGTGCATCTGAATCTACGCTTTCTATATTTAACGCTAGCCCTTCAATATCAGACTGCACCGTTAAGGTAGAGGCAATGGCAGCAATGGAATCAATCACTTGCTGTTTAGCTTTCTTCGGAACCGAAAGCCCTTTTTTTCCTAAAATACTGGCAACTTGTCGGTGCTGCTCGGTAATTTGATAAACCCGTATATCATTATCCGTGGTACGTTCAAAAACCACCGATTCAGACTCAATAATAGGATGTAAAGAAATACGCAAATTACTCTTTTGCGTCGCCACTAATAATTGCGGTTCAGCTTTGCTTAGCGTAATCGGGGCTGTATAGTCACTCGCGCTAGACCAATAGATATGCGGATGATCTACTGCAGCTAAAACCGCCTCATTTTCTAAAACATAAACTTCTTTATAGCTATAACTGTAATAATTATCTTCTAATTCTTTGCTGATATGCGCACAAATACGCCGATCCTGTAGCGTTAAATAATCAAAACTTGCCTGCTCTGAATGCAGTCTTTTTAAGGAAACAGATCGCCCTTTAGTCCAGCGCCCTGACTTACCCATCTTCTGCTCACGCGGTGCTAATTCAGCATTATTGCCGTCTAACCTTAATAACCAAATCATGCGTGATTCAGCATGTGCAGCAGATGGATCAGCACTTAGTTGAGTTAAAGCGGTCAATGCCCGCTGCCACTTTTCTACACGGGGTAATAAATCAATAATATGCAAAGCATTAGAATCTTTATATTTTTCAGCAATCGCCTTGATTGCTTTATCTTTTATGCCTAATTTTTGCAATAAGTGTGAACTGACCGCAGCATAATAATGTGCGCCGCCCTTATCGGCTAAGACACAATATTTTTGAAATACCGATAAAAAATCACTGTCCCAATCTGTCGTAATCGCAAGCGTATCTAGCCAATGTAATAATAAACAATGAAATAACCTATCATAAGGACCGTTCAATGACCGGCGTAACTCATAAGCATCTGCCGCTTTAAGTTGCGTCTGATAAACCTCAAGACCTTCTTTTAAACGACCATTCGTATTGAAAAAGCTATCACTATCTTTACCCTTTTCAATAATCTTTAATTGCGCTTTTAACAGACTGATATTTTCAGCTGTTTTAGTTTTTAATAAGGCTAAATGAAAAAAGTAACCGTGTATCTGCGGTAAAAAAATATTACGTTTGCGTGTTTCTTTTTTTATCAGCTGAAGTGCAGCTTGATAAAGCTCTAAGGCCTCATCATTACGATTATCGATAAAACAAGCACTGCCTTTAATTATCAAGCCCTTAGCCGAGTCATCATTCTGAAGCAATGCCTCTACCCCTTGAGCATCATTAGACATCAACTTAAACTCAGCCAAGTTTTGCAATAACTCAGGTGACGGTGTGGCACTAGAATCAACGGCATCCTGAAGTAATTGCACAGGAAAACTTACATCTTCAAGACTAAAAGTAAAATATTCTGCATACATTGATAAAACAGTGTTTTTTATGTCTTGATTCAACTGGTTAAACCAAGGCTTATCAAAAGAAACAAAAAACAATAAATTTAATAATGGCATTACCTGTTCAGAGAATTCATCTTCGAAACTAGTAATATGCTCATTAAATTTTTTCGCATTACCAAGATAAAGATAAAAACGTAAGATTCTTACTGAATTAAGTATCTTAACTTGATAAGAAGAATAGTAAGGACGATCACTTAAGCTATATTTTGCTAATTTAGAAAATAAATTATTATGATCTTCAAATGCTATTTTCATTAGCACTTCGCTAATTTCCTTAGCGCACCGCCAGCCATCTTTATCAACAGTAATCAAACTCTGCCGTTCCAATTTATCTTTTAAAGGTTTGGAAATTTGTTTATAAACTTTAGTCTCAACAGACTGAGTACCACGCAAAATATCTATTAATTTAGTTTGACCGACGGGTACAAAAAGAATAGCTAAAGCTAAAAGTACCTGTTGTTCATCTTCGCTTAATAACTGGAATTTTCTTAATAAGGTTTCTTGAGTGGACATAATTTCTTGATTGAGGATGTGGCGTCTTTATATGGGGTTTAATAGGGTTTAGCTTGCTTTTTCTTCATAAAGGATAAAAAAGGCTACTATTTTAACGCGAGACATATCTAAAACTGTAGGGCGTGGCTTTAGCCCGCCTTTAAGTACCAATTGGCATTAGCGGGCTAAAGCCGCGCCCTACAAATATAGCTAATGTCCAGCTAGCAACAAATCACAGGGTAAATATAGGAAACGTTATTTAAGACAAACTGTCTTCTATTTGCTGCAAAGTCTCTTCAGTTAAAGGTAGGTGATTTTCATCCACAATATCCCCTTTAAGCAAGGCTGATAATTGCCCAGCCGTATTAACTAAATCATCAAACACAGCTTTGACATCATCCAGTTCCCTAGGCTGCATAAAAAAAGAAATTCCAGGAGTGTAATAAGACTCCCAGTTATCACCAGGAAAAACACCCGGCGCAGCCATACTTGCAACAGCATAATCGACACGATTTTGCACATCTAAACGCTCAAAAACTTGCACACTGCCATAGACTAAACCTACGCGCTCAAATGCTTGTACTAACTGTAAACCTTTAAAACCTTCTGGGTTTTTAGCAACTAGGTGTAATTGCAATAACACCGGTAATTGCTTTGTAGGTGACTCCGAAAGAGGCTCATCCGGTTTATGCATCGCTACAGCTAATATATCCGGCCCTGACTTTACACTTTCTTGCTGTTGAGCTTCTTGTATATAAGCCGAATTAAAACGGGTCTTAACTTCCGGTTCCTGATAATCATCATTGCCGCGCGAGTTTAAGGGCACAATATCAAAATCATCATCAGCCGTATTCACAAATAAGCTACTATCTATATTTTCCAGTGGATCACGCTGACCACCAAACATAGTTTTATTTTTCGATTTCCCTTTAAACATCCCCCAAAGAATCATGCCTAAAATAACTAGACTACCCACTGAAATGATGACTATTCTTAATAAATCTTTATCCACGTTAACTTTCCACCATTGCTACTGCTTCTTGAATATCGACTGCTACCATACGAGAAACACCTGGTTCCTTCATGGTAACGCCTGCTAATTGTTGTGCAATTTCCATAGTCACTTTATTGTGTGAAATATACAAAAATTGCACATTGGCTGACATTTCCTCAACCATTGCTGAAAAACGTCGTACATTTGCTTCATCTAAGGGGGCATCCACCTCATCCAGCAAGCAAAAAGGAGCTGGATTCAGATCAAAAATAGAAAAAACTAAAGCCACTGCGGTTAAAGCCTTTTCGCCACCCGATAATAAATGAATTGAACTATTCCGCTTTCCAGGAGGCTGAGCAATAATATTAACGCCACTTTCCAATAAATCATCGTCTGTTAATGATAAATAGGCTTTGCCACCACCGAAGAGCTTAGGAAACTTCTCTTGTAGTCCAGAGTTTATCTTATCAAATGTTTCCTTAAATCGCTGCCTACTTTCATTATCAATCTTGGCAATGGCAGTTTCTAATATTTGCAGCGCCTCTAATAAATCCGTATTTTGCTCATTGAGAAAGTTCATACGCTCAGACTGCGCTTTAAATTCCTCTATCGCTGTTAAATTGATAGTTCCCAAGCGCTCAATCTGGCGGGTTAAATCATCTACCTTGATTTTCCAAGCCGGCTCATCAGCATGCTCAGGAATATCCTGCATAACCGTTTGCGCATCAGCATCCAATTCCTGCAATTGTTCAGTCACCGTTTGTTGGCGTACCTGACTTTCCTGCTGCTCAAAGCGAATACTGTCTAACAGCTCTTTTTTCTTGTCTATATGCACTTGCACAGAAGAAAATTGCCCTGCTAATTCGGCAATGTTAGTCTCTAAAACGGCTTGCTGTTCACGCACTTGCTCTAAAACTTTTTCCAGTTCACCTTTCTTTTGTTGCAAAGTTTCCAGATCATAACGCTCATCATCCATGGGCTGTAAAGTCTGATGTAACTTCTTATCTAGCTCACCTATTCGCTCTTGCGACTGCTGCTGCTGTAATTGCAAACGCTCTATCTGTTTTGTCGTTAAGACATCCGAAGCCTTTAGACTGGATATTTTTGCCTGAAAGCCATGCACTTGCTGACGAATTTCATTGACTTGTTTATCGCTTTGCTCACTTTGCGTTTGCAAACTATGACTATTTTGCTCCAACTGTAGTTTGTTTTCTGTTAACGCCTCCATCACCTCTTCTGCTTGTTCCTTAATCATCAAAGCTTCAGCTCTCGTCTCAGAGTTTTCTAATAGTTCACGATTAATATCAGCCCGTTCATTATTCACTTGTACTAAGCGTTGCTGTTGCTGTTCTATGCGGGCAGAGTGCGCACTGAATTCTGCGTTTTTTAACGACAGCTCATTGCTTACTTGTTTATCTTTATTTTGTAACTCTTCGCGTTGCTTTTCAGCTGCTTTTAAAAAGTCTTCCGCTGTTTCTAGCTGCTCTTCCATGACAACCACACGCGCTTGCAACTGTACTTGCTCTTCTTTTAATAACCGTAATTGCTTTTCTCTTTGCAAGACACCACTTTTACCATCGTGCTCGCGCACAATCTTAACCCAACCATAGCCCATCCATGCGCCTTGCGGGGTAATAATAGATTCATAAGATTTTAATTCGCTCGCTAACTCTCTAGCTTGTTCCGCATTATCAGCACAATAAATACCAGATAATAATCCCTGCAAATTCCACGGCGTTGTGATTTTATCCAATAAGCGCGGCAAGCCTGTGCTTAATTCTTCACTGTGTTCATGCTCTGTCTCAAACAAAGTCACTGATTCATTGCTTAAAGTCGCAAGCTCATTAATCAGTTGATCGGCATTATCAATACATACAGCTTCTAAATAAGTGCCCAGAACAGTTTCAACCGCACTCTCCCAGCCGGTATCAACCTCAATAAATTCAGCAAGACGCTGGTTTTCAGCTAAAGCCATTCTATCCAGCCAATGGGTTAATTTTTGATTATCCTTACCCATTGCATGTTGCTGTAATAATTCTAGCGAAGTCACTTTCCCTTTGACACTTTGTAATTCCGAGCGATCTCTATGCAATACTTCATGATATTGCTTAATCTGCTGGCGTAACTCTTTAATGGATAAATGCACCGCATCTAAATCAATTTGAACTTGCTCTCTCTGCTCTTCAATCAAATTAATCGCTTGATCTAAACTCTCAATTTCAATATTTAAGCCCTGCTCGATTAACTCCTCTTGCTCACCTTGTAATCGCTGTATGCGACTTTGTAATTGAAAGCTTTGATTTTCCAATTGAGCCACTAACATACGCTTAACTTCCGCTTGTTCACGGTAATTAGCATATTGATTCTGATACGCTTCCCATTCTTGCTGCCATGCAAGACGCTGCTCTTGAGCTTCCTGCTGAATTTCCAGCATTTCCTCGGCTCTCTCTTCCGCAATCAATAAAGACTCTTCTGCTTCAAATAAAGATTCTTTTAGCTCATCTAACTGCAATAAATCCTCATCCAAATTACCTTTAAGATGCTCCGCTTGATCACGTAATCTCACTAACTCTCGCTCAGTTTCCTTGTGAGATTGTTCATTATGTTTAATGACTTGATCCAAACGACTGACCTCAGTGAGCAAGGCATAATATTCTGCTTGTTGCTGATCTAAATTCAGTTGCTGCGTTTTATGTAGTGTGCGTTTTTGCTCCAGAGCTTGCTCTAAATTCTTACGCTCCATAAATAGCTCATTGTGTGCGCTTGCAGCATCTTGCAACTTACTATCTAACTGTTGTGCCATGACATGATGCGTATTCCAACGCATTGCCAATAGCTGCAACTTTAATTCACGCTCCTGCGCTTTTAAAGTGGTATATTTTTCCGCTTTTTCCGCTTGTTTCTTTAAATGACTTAATTGTTTTTCAACTTCATCACGAACATCATCTAAACGCTCTAAATTCTCACGCGTATGGCGCATACGCATTTGGGTTTCACTACGTCGTTCTTTATATTTAGAAACACCCGCCGCCTCTTCTATATGTATCCGTAGTTCATCAGGTTTAGCTTCGACAACTCGCGAAATAGTGCCCTGCTCAATAATCGCATAACTGCGCGCACCTAAGCCTGTGCCTAAAAATAAATCGGTAATATCTTTACGTCGGCATTTAGTGCCATTAAATTGATAAATAGACTGACCATCACGCCTTACTTGACGCTTAATCGCGATAGTCGTGTACTGGGCATATTCACCGCCTGCTTTACCTTCACTATTATCAAAAACTAACTCAACCGATGCTGTACTCACCGGTTTTCTGCCTGAAGAGCCATTAAAAATGACATCCGTCATACTACCGCCACGCAAATTTTTGGCTGAGCTTTCGCCCATCACCCAACGTACCGCGTCAATAATATTGGATTTCCCACAACCATTAGGACCAACGATACTGATTAAATTCCCTTTAATAGGAATTGTCGTCGCATCGACAAATGATTTAAATCCTGCAAGTTTAATTTTTTCCAGCTTCATAACTGGTAAAATACCCGATTTAATAAAAAGCAGCCATTATACTTTATGGTACCTAATGTAGCTGGCTAAATTTGCACGAACAAGCACTTACAAACTAATTACTCATTAAGCTAAAACATGCCTAAAACCTTTTACACCGCTGACTTAGCGGTCGCATTAAAATACGACGGTAAAAATGCACCTAAAGTCACAGCCAAAGGTGAAGGTGTCACAGCAGAACAGATTTTAGCCATCGCCGAAAAACACGGCATTCCATTACAAACCGAACCCGAACTGGCAAGAATTTTAGCGCAAGTTCCTTTAGGCGACGAAATCCCTAAAGAGCTTTATACCGCCGTCGCTGAAGTCATCGCCTTTGCCTATTATTTAAGCGGAAAAATACCTGATCATGACCTTTAAAGAAAGCCTAACTACCCTGCCACAATACCTATTGCCACACCATCCTTTATCCAGACTGATGGGACAACTGACTCATAGTGAAAATAAAATATGGAAAAACTTCTTTATTAAACAAATTGTCAGCCATTATGGCGTCAATATGGAGGAAGCAATTGATTCGGATATTAACGCCTATCCAAGCTTCAACCATTTCTTTACTCGCGCATTAAAACCTGGCGCTAGAACGATTGCCAATAATGCCGGCGATATTGCCTGTCCAGCCGATGGCACAGTGAGTCAAGCCGGTAATATTACCGAAGGCAATATTATTCAAGCTAAAGGCAAAAGCTATACGGCAGTAGATTTATTAGGTGGCGACGAACAGCGTGCCGCACCTTTTAAAAATGGTAAATTCACCACTATTTACTTATCACCTAAAGATTACCATCGCTTACATATGCCTTTAGACGGAACATTAAGAGAAATGATTCATGTGCCTGGGCGCTTATTTAGCGTAAATGCAGCAACAGCCAATTCAGTACCGCGTTTATTTGCTCGCAATGAGCGAGTTGTCGCTATTTTTGATACCGAAATCGGCCCGATGGCTTTAGTTTTAGTCGGTGCAATTTTTGTGGCGAGCATTGAAACCGTTTGGCATGGCGAAGTAACCCCACCCACTGCGACAAGCATTCAAACTTGGCAGTATAAAGACGATGCGCCGACATTAAAAAGAGGCGAAGAACTTGGCCGCTTTAATATGGGATCAACGATTATTGCTTTATTTGGCGAAAATGCGATGAACTGGGAAGAGGCTTTTGTCGCTGGTGAAAAAGTACAGTTAGGCGAGAAAATAGGCCACACAGCTGGCTAGCACCCTATAACCGTAGGGCGTGGCTTCAGCCCGCCTTTAAAGTCGAGGCATGGCATCAGCGGGCTAAAGCCATGCCCTTACGAATATAGAGTTAAAATGTAATCCCCTTTTATTTACACAGCCTTGGCTATAGAAATCGCGTAGAATACGCACCCTCTTAAGTCTTTATATATTAACCAACAGCAAAACTACCTGTTGGTCAGCTTCTATCTGGAATAAAAAATGCTCGCAACCGCAAATATCACTATGCAATTTGGCGCCAAGCCACTTTTCGAAGACGTCTCCGTTAAATTTAATAACGGTAACCGCTATGGACTCATTGGCGCTAATGGCTGCGGAAAATCAACTTTTATGAAAATCTTAGGAGGCGACTTAGAGCCTTCTGCCGGTAATGTTTCCAAAGACCCACACGAACGCCTCGGTAAATTAAAACAAGATCAATTTGCCTACGAAGAATTTACAGTATTAGACACTGTGATTATGGGTCATGAAGCACTATGGTCAGTAAAATCAGAGCGTGATGCTATTTACGCTAATCCCGAAATGACTGAAGCTGACGGCATGCGTGCCGCCGATCTAGAATCTGAATTTGCAGAAATGGATGGCTATACAGCTGAGGCTCGTGCAGGTGAACTACTAGAAGGCGTAGGCATTCCAACTGAACAACATTACGGCCTCATGAGTGAAGTCGCACCCGGCTGGAAATTGCGTGTATTGCTGGCACAAGCACTATTTTCTGAGCCTGATATTTTGCTACTTGATGAACCAACCAACAACCTAGACATCAATGCTATTCGCTGGTTAGAAGAGACATTAAATGCACGTAAATGCACGATGGTTATCATTTCTCATGATCGCCACTTCCTAAATAGCGTATGCACGCACATGGCTGATGTAGATTACGGTGAAATCCGCCTTTATCCAGGCACGTACGACGACTATATGACCGCAGCAACTTTAGTTACCGAGCAACTACAATCCGAAAATGCTAAAAAGAAAGCGCAAATTTCCGAGCTTAAAGCCTTCGTCAGTCGTTTCTCAGCTAACGCGTCAAAATCTAAACAAGCAACGTCACGCGCCAAACAGTTAGATAAAATCAGCCTAGCTGAAATAAAACCTTCCAGCCGTCAAAACCCATTTATCCGCTTTGATCAAACTAAAAAATTGCACCGCCTAGCACTAGAGTTAGACGGCTTCAGCAAAAGCTATGATGACAATGAGCTATTTAACAATTTCAACTTAATGGTTGAAGTGGGCGAACGTGTTGCCGTTATCGGTCAAAATGGCATGGGTAAAACCACCTTATTAAAATGCTTAGCAGGCGATATTCAGCCGACAGCAGGCGCTATAAAATGGTCTGAAAATTCCGAAATAGGTTATTGCGCACAAGATCATGCAGCAGAGTTTAAAGACGACAAGTTGTTATTTGATTGGATGGAACAATGGCGTCAACCTAGCGATGACGATCAAGCCATACGCAGCACATTAGGTCGTTTATTATTTTCACAAGACGATATAGGCAAAAAAGTTAGCGTCCTCTCTGGTGGTGAAAAAGGCCGTATGATTTTTGGTAAATTAATGTTGCAACGCACCAACATCATGCTACTAGACGAGCCGACCAACCATCTTGATATGGAATCGATTGAATCGCTAAACTTAGCTTTAGAAAACTACCCAGGCACTTTAATCTTTGTCAGTCATGACCGTGAGTTCGTATCTTCATTAGCCACGCGCATTATTGAATTGACACCGAATGGTATTGTCGATTTCCGCGGTACTTATGAAGATTATTTAAGCAGTCAAGGTGTTTCGCTGTAAATAAGAAATCAAAATTAAATAATATCCGAAGCACTGCCAGTCCTCAAAGGACTGGCAGTGC
>CBDVDU010000011.1:0-22919 GCA_965372825.1 uncultured Gammaproteobacteria bacterium
ATTATCCATTCGAGGTTTAACCGAGCGTTCAATTAAATTACTTTCGCGCTTTGTCACTTACAAATTTCAGCATATTTATTACCGCACTAAAGAATCTTTAGGGCAGCATAAGCGCGATCTTGTAGTCGTGCGCGTAGAAGATGCTAGCGACAGCTTGGAAGAAACAAAAGTACAATTTTTAGATGCATTAGAACGATTTAAAGCAGTGGTGCATGTGGCTTCTGGTAGCCTCGAAGATAAATATAGCTTATTGAAACAACAATATGATTTTTGTGTCATGCGCTCTGAGGTCGTAGCCAATAAGATTCAGGCGATAGAAGAAGTAAGTAATGCGCTATTTAAAGAGTGGGAGGCTGAATTAAACGAATATACTAATCGTTCTTTACGCGCCCAAAGCCGTCAGCAGATGAAATTATCTAAACAACATTATATGCGTTTGATTAAAGCCATGCACAAGGCAGAGAAAAAGATTCAACCGGTCTTAGGGGCTTTTAGAGATCAGGTCTTATTTTTAAAACATAATCTTAATGCCAATGCCATTGCCGCTTTACAGCATGAGTTTTCAGAAATCTCCTTTGATATTACTCAGCTTATTCAAGCAATGGAACAGTCAATTGCTGAAGCCAATCACTTTGTGCATGTTTTAGTCGAGCAAAAAAATGTACCGGCGTTACCGCCTGGAGTTCAGAAATGACGCGTATGGTTTTAGGTGTAGAGTACGATGGTAGTGGTTTTTTTGGTTGGCAATGGCAAGAAGGTGGTTTACGTACCGTGCAAGATGAAGTGCAAAAAGCGGTGTCTAAAGTTGCTAATCATCCAGTTACAGTCATTTGCACTGGGCGAACTGATACAGGCGTACATGCACTAGAGCAAGTGATTCACTTTGAGACAGATGCTGTGCGTAACGAGCGAGCATGGCTGTTAGGGATTAATGCAAATTTACCCGCCGATGTTAGAGTAATCTGGGTGCAAGAGGCGGTTGAAGATTTTCATGCACGTTACAGCGCAATTGCCCGGTTTTATCGCTATACTATTCTTAATCGACCAACAAAGTCTGCTTTACAACGTGACCGAGTGACTTGGTGTTATGCGCCATTAGATGCGGAACGGATGCATCAGGCGGCGCAAAGTTTGGTGGGTACACATGATTTTACCTCGTTTAGAGCTTTGAAATGTCAATCTGTTAGCCCGATGCGCTTAATGTATTTTGTTGAAGTTTATCGACAAGGCGATCAGATTATTATGGATATTTCTGCCAATGCTTTTTTGCACCATATGGTACGTAATATTGCGGGTGTCTTAATGGCTATTGGTGCAGGTGATAAACCTATTGAGTGGACACAAGAATTATTAGTCAGTAAAAACAGACAAGTGGGCGGAGTCACCGCGCCACCGTATGGATTGTATTTGGGTGGCGTTTATTATCCCGAAAAATATAATATGCCTAAACATGCTATTTTTGAAAAACTACCTGCCAATGCGCAGCGCTTCCAACATGAGACGTAAACTATGAAAAAGATACTTTTATTATCAATGAGCCTTGCCGTTTCGGGCTGTGCTAGTTTTGGCGAAGGGATTGCTACGGCAGTTTTAAAGAAGCAAGAACAAGAAGATTTGCGTGCCTGTAAAATTAGTGGAAAAAGTTTTGCGGGCATGCAAAGTTCTCTTGAGTTACCTGGGGATACGGTAAAAGTTTTGATGGTGCATGGTGTTGGAACGCATGTACCAGGCTATAGCACTGAGTTTAAAGAAAAATTAGCAAAAGAACTCGATTTAACGGCAAAAAGCAGTCGTTACAAAGAGATTAAGTTGGTAAATAAAGAGTTTCCAGAGAAAGATTTAGGAGTATTAAGGGTAAGGCGTTTATTGAATGAAGCTCGAAGCCAGGAAATGCTTTTTTATGAATTAACTTGGTCCAATATTACTAATCCAGAGAAAGAAAAGATTAAATATGATATTTCGGGTGAATATTCTTACGATCGTGCTGAAGTGAATCAAATGTTAAAACAGTTTTCCAATGATACCAGTCCTGACCCGATGATTTATCTAGGTAACCGTCATGATGAAATGTTGGCTTCATTTAGAACGGCATTTTGCTGGATGGTTGGCCGAGATTGGGATGATTTGCCAGAGGCGAGTTCAGATCAGTGCGTGCTTGATAAACAAGTCTTTAAGTACCTACTTGACGATGACTATGCGATTATCTCGCATAGTTTAGGTAGTCGTATTGTTATGGATGGCATGCAGAGTATCGCGACTCGAGTTTCAAAAGTAGCCAATGGCGACCCAACGAGTGCAGAGTCTCAATTTATTAAAGTTTTTCAGCAAAAGCGTATCCCTTTTTATTTGATGTCCAATCAATTGCCTTTGTTAGAGATGGGACAAAATCCGCCAGAAGTGATTAATCAAAAAGATAAATACTGTATTCCAGGTAGTGAGCATTATGACCAAAGGCTAGTTAATAAAACCTCGATTATGGCTTTTAGTGACCCTAATGATTTGTTAAGTTATGCGATTCCTCAACAGTTTGTGCAAAGTCATCTGGATTCACGCTTATGTGCAGAAGTGACTAATATTAATATTAACGTCGCGCATGTGATTGATATGTTTGGTATGGGCAGTTTTGCTAATCCGCTGACAGCACATACAGGGTATGACAGCGATGATCGCGTTGTGGCTTTGATTGCTAAGGGAATCGGTACTGAAAATACAGCAGACCTAGTGACTGAACGTTGTCGCTGGACTGAGTTTGTAGATTAGTTAATAGAATCAATGTAGGGCGGACTTTAGTCCGCTTTTCTTGGTTTTTCTCGATCCTAAACTCCGTTTGGGAATGCATGTTAAGTAAGCTCTGCTTACCAAAAAAGGCACAGCAGAGCTGTTGCGGCATATATTCCCAAGCTGGAGCTTGTGAACAAGAACACAGGAGTATTTTTTCAATCATAGGCATAGGGAAGTTATGAAAGTTTTAGTGCTAAACTCAGGAAGCTCATCCATTAAATATGCCTTATTCGATATGCGTACTCAGCTTGCGCAAGTAACAGGCGTCATAGAGCGTATAGCCGAGTCAGGCAGTGTGCATAAATATCAGTACAGCTCAGGCGGCATTGAGCGAAAACAAGTAACCAGCCTAGCGATTAATGATCATCAACAAGGCTTGCAGACAGTTTTTACACTATTATCAGAGTTGAACTTTATTCAAGACGTATCTGATTTGCTTTGTATAGGTCATCGCGTCGTGCATGGCGGAGAAAAATTCTGTCAGCCGACCTTAATTGATAGCGCCGTGTTAGCTGAAATAAAGAAAATGATACCGCTTGCGCCATTGCATAACCCCGCCAATATTACCGGCATAGAAGCGGCCATGGCGTATGCTCAAAGCGTACCGCAAGTCGCCGTTTTTGATACCGCATTTCATCAAACCATGCCTGATTACGCATTTCGTTATGCCGTACCTACATCGTGGTATGCAGAGCAAGGTGTGCGGCGTTATGGCTTTCATGGCACCTCACATTTTTATGTTGCCAAGCAAGCCGCAAAGTATCTAAAAAAACCTTTAAACAGGCTAAACCTGATTACCCTACATTTAGGTAATGGAGCCAGTATGGCGGCCATTGCTTCGGGTAAAAGTATCGATACCACGATGGGCATGACGCCATTAGAAGGCTTGATGATGGGTACACGCAGTGGCGATTTAGATCCGGCGATAATATTTTATTTAAGTCGCACACTGGGGCTTACACAGAATGAAATTGATAACGCCCTAAATAAACAAAGCGGCTTAAAAGGCGTGTGCGGTGAAAATGATATGCGTGCCGTACATAAAATGGCGGATGAAGGTGATCAACAAGCGCAATTAGCGTTAGCCATGTATAGCTATCGCATTAAAAAATATATAGGCGCGTACACCGCAGTTTTAGGTAGAGTAGATGCTTTAGTTTTTACCGGCGGCATAGGTGAGCATGATGCTTGGTTAAGAGAGCGATGTTGTTCTGAATTGAGCGTACTAGGAATTGAGCTTGATGTGGAAAAAAATCAACAGCTACAGGGTGATTTAAGTGAAATTAATCAAGCTGGGTCATTAGTTAAAGTGTTAGTTATTGCGACTAATGAAGAGCTGGAAATAGCGCAACAGGCTGAGTGTTGTGTGCGGTAAGTAAAGGTGATACCAAAGATACAAGGCTATTTGAAAGCTTTTAGTTGACCTCGGGTCTAGAAAGAATTATTTTAAGCGTTAATAGTCCTGATTTAGCGGATAATATTCAATATCAGGAAAATCTGATAGGGTAAATTGGATAACAGGGCAAATATGTCTATTAATAATATACCTTTACGTGATATTGCAACTTATTGATATTAAGGATGAAAAATGAATGATCTGGAATATGCAGGTTTTTGGGTTAGAACAGGTGCAGCAATAATTGACACCATTCTAATGTTAATTATTATATTACCAATAATGACGACAATTTATGGCATGGAGTATTGGGAGGGCGAATCTTTTGTATTAGGTTTTTGGGATGTTATATTTAACTACATATTACCAGCAATTGCCGTTATTTTATTTTGGGTATACAAATCTGCTACTCCAGGAAAAATGGCAACGAATTTAACTATAGTTGATGCTAAAACAGGAGGGAAACCTTCTAAGGGACAACTTATTGGTCGTTATCTTGGGTACTATATATCAACGTTACCATTATTTATGGGAATAATTTGGGTTGGTATTGATAAAAAAAAGCAAGGCTGGCATGACAAACTTGCTGGTACTGTGGTTATTAAAAGCAATAAAACTGAGCCTGTAAAATTTGAAAATCAGGTATAACAAAACCTAGAGGAAATAATGGACTTTACACCTATCCTTAATCAAATATATGGAACACTTTAGTATTTAGCCGCGTAGGTTGGGTTGATGCTGTTCCAACCCAACTTTTTCGCACTTATGTTGGGTTACGAAAAGATGTAACCCAACCTACCTTGTAGCTTAAATTTCTGACGCTAATTGTTCCGCATAACCTGTATAAGTACGTGGGGATAATTCACGTAAAACTTGCTTCGCTTCTTCAGGGATTTCTAAGTTATCAATAAAGGCTTGCATGTCTTCATTAGTAATACGTTGTCCGCGAGTTAATTCTTTTAATTTTTCATAAGGTTTTTCGATACCGTAACGACGCATCACTGTCTGTACGGGTTCTGCTAGGACTTCTAGGTTAGCGGCTAAATCGGCTTCGATAGTATCCGCATTGATTTCTAATTTAGAAATACCTTTTAAAGTCGCTTGAATCGCAATACTGGTATGTGCAATACCAACACCGATATTACGTAATACCGTTGAATCCGTTAAATCACGCTGCCAGCGAGAAACCGGTAATTTTTCCGCTAAATGATGGAATAGGGCGTTTGCTAAACCAATATTTCCTTCTGAATTTTCAAAATCAATCGGGTTAACTTTATGTGGCATGGTCGATGAACCGATTTCGCCCGCAATGGTTTTTTGCTTAAAGAAGCCTTGAGAAATATAGCCCCAAATATCACGATCAAAGTCTAATAAGATAGTATTAAAACGTGATAAGGCATGGAAATATTCGGCAATATAATCATGTGGCTCAATTTGAATCGTGTAAGCATTCCAAAATAAACCCAAAGACTGAACAAAGTTTTTAGAAAATTCTTGCCAATCTACTTCAGGATAAGCAACGGCATGCGCATTATAATTTCCTACCGCACCGTTGATTTTCCCTAAAACTTCAACCGCTTCAAATTGGTCTTTTTGACGCAGCATACGGGCAACTACGTTAGCAAACTCTTTACCTGCTGTTGTAGGGCTGGCTGATTGGCCATGTGTACGTGATAGCATCGGCTGAGCTGCATTGTTATGTGCTAAATTTCTTAGTGCTTCAATACAGTCAGTAATTTGTGGCAGGATTGCTACGCGGCCTTCTTTTAGCATTAATGCATAAGAAAGATTGTTAATATCTTCTGAAGTACAAGCAAAATGAATAAATTCACTAACGGCATTTAATTCAGCGTTATTAGCAATTTTTTCTTTTAGAAAATATTCAACCGCTTTAACATCGTGATTAGTCGTGCTTTCAATATCTTTAACACGTTGCGCATCGGCTTCAGAAAAGTCAGTAACAATGGCATTAAGTAACTGATTCGCTTCTGCGCTGAAAGAAGGTACTTCGGTTATTTGCGTGTGTTGCGCTAAAGCTTGTAACCAACGTACTTCGACTTGAACACGAAAACGAATTAATCCATATTCACTAAAAATAGGGCGTAAAGCTTCAACTTTGCTAGCGTAGCGGCCATCGATAGGGGAAATTGCAGTGAGTGAGAAATTCGTCATAGGCTTAATTCTTATGCGGTTGGTAAATAAATTTTAAGTTAAGCTATTTTAGCAAAAGATAGCTGTGATGGCGCATAAAAATACGCACCGTTTTGAGTGGCACTTTTGAATAAATCTACGTTAGATCTATTTGCTAATTGGGAGTTATACCAGTCCTAAGAGATTTATACTTAAACTCATATAACCAAGATAAATTGTCATTCTGTATGCTACCCAGCCAAGCGAGGGCACAAGCTGTAGCAGGAACCTCTAGTGTACGGCATGGATTCCCGATTGAAGATTTCGAGAATGACGGCTATTACAGTGATTATTTTTGTACATCAGTGTATATGTACTTCGCGTGATTTTCTCTTATCGGCTCTAAGCAAAAAATATTCATCTTGATTGAATTTCCTCGGTTTGCCATCAGAATCATATGGGAGTAGCGTACTTTCATCAAGGATATTGTATTTACTGATGACTGAGCCTTTGCGTGAAGTTAAAGTGAGTATGCGCGATTCCTCATCCCAAACATATTTTCCTTTATCATAATATTCCTTGATCGACTCCTGCGCATATTGAGTAACTAATAAGTAATTATTTTTATTTTTTAAAGACAGCGTCATTTTAATGCCCGCGCAATGTTCGCAGGGTAAGTAACCGTAATAAACGCCGCGAAATATTTGACTTGGGTCAGTAGGTGCTTGATGTTGCACATGACCCATGCCTCTCTTAGTCATTTCTCGCGCTCTTTGCACGGCTTCCATAGCTTGCTTATCTGTCTGAGCTATGACTGGATTAAAGGCAATACTAAGGGTGCTGAGTAAGATTAAATTAAGCGTTTGTCTTAAAGGCGATGTTAGTGCTTTCATTGTTTTTTTGATAAGTAGGGCGAGATTTTTTTACATTTGCATTGATTTTAACAGCAGTCAAAAATAATACAAAATCGTGATAAATGGAAGCTGAAACGTGAGATTAGCTTTGCCTAAACAAAGCCAACCGCCACTATTTATTGTTGGAAGGGTTAAGCTGGATTATTGCTATCAATAAAAACACAGTCTAAATGTAGTTGTGTTTGTACTTGTTGCATTAGCGCTAAAATGCCGAAAATCTCGGTGGCATAATGCCCGCCGGCAAACATATGTATGCCATTTTCTTGGCTTTCATGCCAATCGTGTTCGGATATTTCGCCGGTAATATAGGCATCGAGTCCGGCTTGTTTGGCTAGAATCCAATCGCTGTTTGCGCCGCCGGTAATAATGCCAACTGATTCGATTATCTGTTCTTCATCAGGGCTAGCGAGAATAATGTCATGATTGAGTAGGGTGTTTAATTTTAGTCCGAGCTCTTTTGCTGATATGGGTTCACTCAGCATACCTTCTATGCCAGTCGGGCAGCCTTTATAATTGCCGAATGAACTTTGTTGCTGACAGCCTATTAAATCACCTAAAACAGCGGCATTGCCTATTTCTGGATGCGCGTCTAAAGGTAAATGGTAAGCAAATAAATTAATATTGTTTTGCACTAAAGGGGAAATGCGTTTGGCGATATGGCCTGTAATGGGGCGTGCGCCATGAAAGTGCCAAAATAAACCGTGATGTACTACTAGTGTATCGGCACCTAGTTCAGCGGCTTGGGTAATAGAATCACGCGTTGCTGATACGGCGAAGGCAATTTTTTTAATGCTATCTGCGCCTTCAACTTGTAGTCCGTTCGGGCAGTAATCTTTGAACTTCGAAACGCTGAGGAGTTCATTAAAATAGCCATCTAGTTTGCTTCTATTCATTGTCCATTGCCTCAAATTTTAACCATAAGGTTTTGAAGGTATCGGTAATAGAGGGAGCGTTCGTTTTTACGCGTTGTGCGACTTCTTGTATGTCAAACCATTGGCCGTCGTCAATTTCTCCGGCTTCTAAGGTAAAGGGGCCGTTGTGTTGGCTGCGATACACTTGAACAAACTCCATGCCTGTTTCTGGTATGGCAGGCAATTTGAATAAAAAGCTAAGTGTCTCATCGACGCATACGCCAAGTTCTTCGATGGTTTCTCTGTGAGCACAAACGTCGTAGCTTTCACCAGCATCAACATGCCCTGCGGCAGAGGTATCCCAAAGTCCGGCATTAACGTCTTTAGTTAATGAGCGTTTTTGTAAAAAAACCTGATTGGCGTCATTAAATACGAGAATATGTACGGCTCTATGGCGTAAACCAAGCTTATGGACTTCTTTGCGTGGTCTGTTTTCAATAAAGTTGTCGTGTTCATCAACAACAGCAATAAGTTCGTGATTCATAGGTCTCCAAGCAAGTGACTAGTAAGAAAGTCTTTAGCCTTGTTTGCTAATGGGGTATTCTAAATCAATCAGAACAGAGTGTGGTAGAAATATGGCAAGACGTAGTGAGCATAGTCAAGAAGAAATAAAGCAAATGATATTGGAAGCGGCAGAGGATATCGTTCAAGAATATGGTTTCTCGGCCTTAAAAGTACGCAAAATTGCTGCGGATATAGGTTATACCGTGGGTAGTATTTATATGGTTTTTACGGGTATGGATGATTTAATCATGCATATCAAGGCGCGTACTTGGCAGAAACTAGAACGGCATATTGAAGGCTATACGGTGGAAAGGTCAGATTCAATAGAGTCGTTCGCGCTGGGGTATTTGGATTTTGTGGTTGCTAATGAGGGCTTATGGAGGATGCTATTTGAGCATCACTTGCCTGTGGGTAGGGCGACCCCTGAAGATTATTTCCAGGCAGCCAGTGTGTTTTTGCTGGCTGATAGACAACTTAGGAAAATGAATCACCAGCATTCTGATCAGCAAATAGATCAAGCAGCCAAGGTACTTGTGAATAGTATGCAAGGTGTCAGTATGCAATTATTAATGCAGTCGCTTTCTGATGAAAGTATAACTGCGGCTAAATTAGAAATGTTATTGCTGATTAGTTGTTTTATGAACGGCTGGCAAGGGGGGTGATTTGCGAATGACATGTATTTCGCAGTAGAGTTGCTTTTCCTGTATTCCGCAAGCTACATACAGGCTACATTTCAGGGGATTATTAAACCCTTATCCTTAGTTGTATTATCGTTGGGGGTGTTTTGGAAGGTAACCCGTAAGGCGGGTACAAGGTTGGATTAGCTTTTTTATTGCGTAGCATTAAAAAACGTTATCCGACAAAGTAGCTGAAATGTCGGATAACGTTATCTGCGCTACGCTAGATAAGCTCATCCAACACCCTTGAGCTGCACGGGTTGTATTATCGTTGGGGTTGTTTCGGTAGGTAGTAAGTAATAATTGCGGTCATACATAAGGTGAAAATACCTAAACTCAACATAGCAATAACGGGGCTAATATTGATTGAGCTTGCGTAGGTATAACAGCCGACACCTATTAACATCGCAACATTTTGGAAGAAATTTTGTAGTGCAACGGCGGCTCCGCTACCAATACTTTGTTGGCCTAACTCTTGTAGCGCAGCATTAATTGGCACGATAAACATACCTCCAGCACAGCCGATAGCCAGTAAAACAGCGCGCGCGGCCCAAACGGTGTCAGTTAAGCTTAATAGCATAATAAAAATAGCCATAATAGCGGCAGGAAAACGTGCGCGGCGTATGTTTTCTAGTGAGATGATACGCGGTACAAGCGCGGAGCCGATAATAATACCGATAGCCAGAAAGAGAGTTAATTCGGCTATTTCACTGGCGGTTTTGCTCAATAAAATTAGTGGAGCCCAAGCAATTAATATGACGCGTAAGGTTGCTGCTGCTAACCAAAACATTGATGCACCTAAAATTGCAAAGCGTGAACGCGGAGTAGCAAGGAATTCTTTTAAATGTCGTGCAAATAATGTGATTTTCCAGCCGGGTTCTGCAGATTTTCTGGCGTGGCTGGGTAAAAGCAAAGTAATCAGTGCGGAAAGGATAAAGATGATAATAATAGCGCTTAAAGCGATGTCGATAGAATAATCTGCTAATTGAGCGCCGACTACCATACCTAATAAAATGGCAAAAATTGTTGAGCCTTCGATCCAGCTATTAGCTTTAACTAATAAGTGATGCTCGGCAAGTTCAGGTAATATTCCGTATTTTGCTGGGCTGTAAAGTGCTGCGCCAGTACCGACTAAGGCGTAGGCAAGTAAAGGTTCGACATGTAAAAGCAATAAGCCCGCACCCGCTGCTTTAATTATATTGGCTACAATTAAGACGTGAGATTTTGCATGCTGATCAGCAAAGCCGCCAACCCAAGGGGCAAAAATGACAAAGGCAATTAAAAACATGCTTTGTAATGCAGGGACATACCAAGTCGCTAAGGTAGTTGATTGCATGACCATGGCAATAACGGTGAATAAAATTGCATTATCAGCAAAAGCGGATAAAAATTGCGCTACAAGCAGTGGGTAGATTTTTTTATTCATAAACTGGATATGACTTTGCGTTAGGTTATGGCAAAGTATATATTAATTTCCTGAGTATTTTCCCTAAAAGCGTTATTCAGATTTACCTTATAGAGTGATGAGTCAAAAAGAAAATTATCAAATTCGCCGTAGTGCTCGTGCCAAGCGCGCGAGAATTATTGTTACTGCTGAAAAAATAGAAGTGGTTGCACCTTTGCGTATGCCGGAAAAACAAATTCACCAGTTTGTTGCGGCTAAACAGGCGTGGTTGGAGTCGGCAAAAAATAAAGTACAGAAACATGTGGACAGTATTGCGCGTTTTTCACCATCTGAATATAAAGAAGGCGCGACGGTTCCTTATCAAGGTGAGCGCTATGCATTGGCAATTAAATCCAGTCAAAATAAACAAATAAAGATTACTTTTGAGCAGGGTTTTATTGCCCATGTGCCGGAGAGTTCTTTGGCTAAATTAAGCTCAGAAGAATTGAGCAGTCATATTCGTCGAGCATTTATTCATTGGATGGCGCAGATGGCAGCAAAGCAAAGCGCTCTTTATATAGATAAATATGCTGCACTGTATCGGTTATCACCGCGTTCCATTACGATTAAAGAGCAAAAGAGTCGCTGGGGAAGTTGTGGCATTCATAATGATATTAATTTGAATTGGCTGTTGATTTTAGCGCCAGCCGAAGTATTGGAGTATGTTGCTATACATGAGTTATGTCATATTCAAGAGCGTAATCATTCGGCTGCCTTCTGGCTTCTAGTGGCTAAGCAGTGCCCGAATTATAAGCTGCACCGTGACTGGCTTAAGCGGCATGGTGCGAGCCTGATGCTGGGGTTGTAAGCAGAGCTTATCCTTTCAAAAGGGGATGTATGACAGGGGCGCAATATTTAGCTAAGAATTAAGGCGGGCAACTGAAAATTGTAGGGCGTGGCTTTACCCCGTCTTTAGGGTAGATACCTAACATTGGCGGGCTAAAGCCACGCCCTACTAAAATAAGCGGTTTTCTGTAACGTGTAGTGTTTGGCGTAAGCTGTAATTCATAATACAATGGATGGATTTTTAATTGTAAAAGAAACGCTATGACAAAACTAAGATGTGCTGTGATTGGAACTGGGTATTTGGGTAAATTCCATGCGGAAAAATATGCCTCTCTCCCTGATTGTGAATTGGTCGCGGTTGTCGATATTAATGAGCAAGCGGCTAAAGACGTTGCTGAAAAGCATGGAGCGGAAGCTTTAACGGATTATCAGTCTTTATTAGGTAAGGTTGATGCGGTCAGTATTGTGGTGCCTACGACTTTGCATCATCAAGTCTCTAAAGATTTTTTAAATGCTGGCGCGCATGTTTTAGTTGAACAGCCGATTACTGTCACTGTTGAGGAAGCGGATGAGCTGATTGCGATTGCTAAAGAAAAAAATCTGATTTTACAGGTTGGCCATTTAGAACGCTTTAATCCTGCGGTAATGGGCTTGGGTAAATTAGAGGATAAGCCTTTATTTATCGAGTCGCACCGTTTATCACCTTTTAATCCGCGTGCGAATGATGTCAGTGTCGTTTTGGATCTGATGATTCATGATATTGATATTATTCTAGCCATTGTTGATTCTGAAGTTGAACGTATGGAAGCTAGTGGTACGGCGGTATTAACTAAAGGCACTGATATTGCGAATGCACGATTAACGTTTAAAAATGGATGTGTTGCTAATGTTACGGCTAGCCGTATTAGTATGAAGATGGAGCGCAAAATGCGCATGTTCCGTCCGAATTCATATATTTCTATTGATTTCCAAAATCGCGTGTTAACTAAGCATTATGCAGGTACTAAAGAAATGTTCCCAGGTGTCCCTGAAATCGAAACAGAAAAATCTGTTTTTGAAAATGGCGATGCATTGCTAGAAGAAATTAAACATTTTGTAGACTGTATTCATACAGGAAATACGCCTGATGTATCGGGTGACGCGGGTCGTCGTGCTTTAGCTACTGCGATTGAAATTACTAAATTACTTCAATAGTTTTGCTGTAGCTTATCTGCATCTGTAATATTGCCTAGAAATAGGCGAAACACTTATTTAAACATTAAAAGGTAGTAACAATTATGATTCCAATGGTAGACCTGAAAGCGCAGTACGCTGAGATAAAAGATGAAGTTGAGCAAGGCTTGGCGCAAACAATAGAAAATTGTTCTTTTATTTTAGGCCCTAACGTACAAAGCTTTGAAAAAGAAGCGGCTGAGTATTTAGGTGTTAAACATGCCATTGGTGTTGCTTCAGGTACAGATGCTTTGCATTTGGCTTTATTGGCTGAAGGAATCGGTGCAGGTGATGAGGTCATTACGACATCATTTACCTTTATTGCTACCGCTGAAGCTATTTGTTATGTCGGTGCAACACCTGTATTTGTTGATGTAGACCCTAAAACATATAATATTACGGCAGAAGCCATTGAAGCGGCTATTACTGATAAAACGACAGCAGTAATGCCAGTGCATATTTTTGGTCAGCCGGTTAATATGGCAGCCATTAAAGCGGTTTGTGATAAGCATAACTTGAAAATTGTAGAAGATTGCGCGCAGTCATTTGGCGCGTCTATTGATGGCAAACAAACCGGTAGCATCGGTAATGCGGCAGGCTATAGTTTTTTTCCAAGTAAAAATTTAGGTGCATTTGGTGATGGTGGTTTAGTTGGAACTAATTCTGACGAAACGGCTGAAATGCTAAAGCAACTACGTAACCATGGATCTAAAGTTCGCTATTATCATGATGTCATTGGTTTTAATAGCCGACTTGATGAGATGCAAGCTGTTGTTTTGCGTGCTAAATTAAAGCGAATTGACCGCTATAACGATAGTCGTCGTCATGTGGCACATTTGTATTCGGAATTAATGGCTGATTTACCGCTTGAAACGCCATATGAAGATGGTATTGGTAGACATGTGTATCATCAATACACGCTATTATCTGATCGTCGCGATGAAATTTTAGAGGCTTTACAGGCCAAGAAAATTGCTTGTTCAGTTTTTTATCCTGTTCCTTTACACCAGCAAAATGTTTTTAAAGAAGACTGTGCAGGTTTGAGCTTGCCTAATACAGAAGCAATTGCAGCGCGTTGTTTATCCTTGCCTATCTGCTCTGAGCTCAGTGATGAATCTGTTAAAGAGATTGTTGCTGTGATTCGTGGTGTGTTTGAAAAGTAAATAATTCTTTTTAGAATGTTGGTATTTGAAACTAAAAATACCAAGGAGCGAGGTATGGTTAAATTCTCGCTCCTAACTCAAGCTGTGGTATAAAATTGATAAATAAATCCTTTGTTTACGCCTTAGATTTTGATGGTGTTATTTGTGATAGTGCAATAGAGACTGCGATGACGGGCTGGAAAGTAGCCGCTAAAGTCTGGCCTGATATGGCAGGTACTGCCCCAAGTAACATGCATATTAAGCAGTTTCAAGCTTTACGCCCCTATTTGGAAACGGGGTATGAAGCGGTTATTTTTATGCGTTTATTGCAGCAAGGTGAAACGGTTGAGCATATACAAGCAAATATTCAGCAGTTTTTTGCGCAATTTTCCTCCGACGCCCCTTTGCTAAAGAAATTATTTGGACAAACGCGCGATCAATGGATACAGCAAGATCAAGAAGAGTGGATTACTATGAATCCATTGTTTTCTGATATTGCTGAAAAATTACGCCAATTAAAGGGTTGTAACTGGTATATCGTGACAACTAAGCAAGAGCGTTTTGTTGAACAAATTTTAGCAGCTAATCAGGTGGAGATGCCTGCCGATATTTATGGTTTAGATCGCCAGATGAGTAAGTCAACTGTATTGGCTGAGTTAATTGGTAGGCACCAAAAAGAAAAAATTTGTTTAATTGAAGATCGTTTGCCTACTTTACTGAAAGTGCAAAGCCAAGAAGATTTAAGTGAAGTTGACTTGCAGTTAGTAGACTGGGGGTATAATACTGAGCTAGATAGAAAAAAGGCTAGGGACTCTGGAATTCCAGTTATTTCTTTATCTGAGTTTTTAGCATGATAGTTGCTTAACATTTATGTAGGATGGCTAGAGCATTTTTTGCGAAACCCATCATTCTACATAAGGTTGATGGGGTTTATAGTGCGCCTAAAAAGCAGACAATCCACTCTCCCCATTTACAGAAATGGTAAATAAATTTTATTAGGTACTTAGATTAGGGGTAGAAGATGACTGAACAAGCCTATACAGACACTGAAGTTGAAACACGATTAACAGCTGAATTGCCGCACTGGATTTATGAAAAAGGCTGGATTCGGCGAAAAATAAAAACCAGCGGCTGGAAAGCCAGTTTAATGGTGGTCAATACCGTGGGTCATTTAGCGGAAAAAGCGTGGCATCATCCGGATTTAACCGTGTCTTACGCATTTGTGATTGTTAAATTAGTCACGCATTCAGCCAAAGGCATAACTGAAAAAGATTTTGCCTTAGCGAAAAAAATTGAAGAAGTTGTCATGTGGGATGCAGCAGAAACATCGCAAGGTGTTTTTGAAGGCACCCCCGATGATCCGCGATTTAAATATATTAAAAAAGATAAATGAGGAATAGCGAGTGACTGAAATAACTGAAGTACCCAGTCCTTTTTGCGGTATTGGCGCTGATGATCTGACTATTCAAGTAGACGGTTTGTCGCTGAAGGTTAGCGCCAATGGTTGTACGGTGAATACACCTGCTTTTGAACAAGCGATTACCGATACCAGTGCGCGTGTGGACGGTAAGGAAGTTAGTTTAGATGTCGCTGTTGCGAAAGCGGCTGAATTGTTGCGGGTGAGTAATCAGCCAGTTATTGGCGGCTGTGCAACTGATGTTAATGGTATGCGTGGAGTCATGGCGGTGGCTGATAAAGCAGGTGCAGTGGTTGATAATATGAATTTTACCGCTGCACGTCGTAACTTTTTAGCCTTGCAAGATACAGGTTGGATGACGACTACCTTGGCGGAAGTTAAAAACCGCTGCGATTATTTATTAGTGGTTGGGGTTGATTTAGAAGGGTTTTCACCGCGCTTTTTTGAACGGTATATGTGGAATAAAGAATCCATGTTTTTGGATGACACCAGTCAACGTGAAGTGGTTTATTTAGGTAAAGCACCTTCAGGCAATGCTTCGACTTCACCGGCCGGCGTTAAAGCTAAAGTGCTGGAATGTGCTGATGCAGATTTACCTGAAGTGATGGCGGTATTACGCGCTTTAGTGAAAGATAAAAAGATTGTTACTGAATCGGTTTGTGGTATTGCTGTGAGTGATTTACAAGTCGTAGCAGAGCAATTAAAGGCGGCTAAATACGGTGTTGTAGCTTGGGCTGCAGGTGCTTTAAATTTTGATCATGCGGAACTGACTGTACAGATGCTCACGGAAATGGTCAAAGATATTAATACCATGAATACGCGTTGTTCTGGTTTTCCATTGGGCGGTAAAGAAGGCGATCAAACAGCGAATCAAGTGTGTGGTTGGATTTCAGCTTATCCTGCGCGAGCGCGGTTTTCTAGCGGTTTTCCTGAATATGACCCTTTTCTCTACGATACTAACGCGATGCTAGCCAATGGCGAAGCGGATGTTTTAGTGTGGGTACAATCCTTTAATAGCGCCTCTGTGCCACCAGCAACAGAGTTACCTACGATTGTAGTCGCTCGTTCAGGTATGACTTTCGCTAAAGAACCTGATGTATTTATACCTGTGGGAACACCAGGTATTGATCATTCTGGTCATGCTTATCGATTGGATAATGTGGTCGCCATTCGTCTTAAAAAATTACGTGATTCAGGCTTGCCTAGTACGGCAGAGGTTTTGAATGCAATTGAACACGCTTTGTAGGAAAGAATAATCATGTTGATAAAATTAACAGGTGGAACGGTTTATGATCCCGCCAGTGGTATTGATGGTCAGGTGCAAACACTTTATGTTCAGGATGGACGTTTTGTAAAGCAGCCAGTCGCTGATGTAAAAATTGATAAAGAATACGATTTAAAAGGCAAAGTAGTTATGTCTGGCGCGATTGATATGCACACGCATATTGGTGGTGGTAAGGGTAATATTGCACGAATGCTCATTCCAGAAGATCATCGTAAAGATCCTGTATATCGTTCGGATATTACCCGTTCAGGTTGTGGGCATGCGATGCCTAGCTCATTTACTACGGGTTACCGTTATGCAGAAATGGGTTATACGGCTGGATTTGAACCGGCAATATTACCAGTGAATGCACGACAAGCGCATATGGAAATGGGTGATATTCCCATTTTAGATAAAGGCGGCTATGTAATGCTGGGCAGTGATGATTATTTACTGCGTATGCTCACCGCTAAAAAAGACCAAAAAGCCATTAATGATTATGTCGCATGGACCATGAATGCGGCAAAAGCCATTGGCGTTAAAGTGGTCAATCCAGGCGGGATTAATGCCTTTAAATTTAACCAACGTAAATTAGAGCTAGATGAACAAAATGCCCATTACGGCGTAACTCCCCGTGACATTTTGCAAGTATTAGCGACAGCCGTGAAAGAAATTGGTGTTAAGCATCCTTTGCACGTTCATGGCTGTAATTTGGGTGTGCCAGGCAATGTTGAGACGACTTTAGATACCATTCAAGGTATCGGCGGCTTGCCTATGCATTTAACGCATATTCAATTCCATAGTTATGGTACGGAAGGGGATTTCAAATTTTCTTCAGGTGGCGCGGCGATTGCTGAAGCGATTAATAAAAATAAAAATATTACTGCAGATGTAGGGCAGATTTTATTTGGTCAAACCATTACCGCTTCGGGCGATAATATGCGTCAACATGCAAATCATGGCTTTGCAAGCCCTAATAAATGGGTGTGCATGGATATTGAGTGTGATGCGGGCTGTGGTGTTGTACCGTTTAAATATCGTGACCAAAACTTTGTGAATGCACTTCAGTGGGCGATTGGTTTAGAAATTTTCTTATTAGTTGATGATCCATGGCGCGTATTTTTAACCACTGATCACCCTAATGGCGCACCGTTTACTACCTATCCGCATTTAATCCGTTTATTAATGGATAAAAGTTTCCGTAACGATATGTTGTCAACGATTCATCCCGAAGCGCAAAAAATGACTACTTTAGCGTCGATTGATCGTGAATACAGCTTGCAAGAAATTGCCATTCTAACGCGTGCAGGCGCGGCGAAATTAATTGGCTTAGATGATCGCGGTAGTTTAGGTGAAGGTGCATGGGCAGATATTACGGTGTATACCGATAATGCTGATCGTGAGAAAATGTTTGAAAAACCAGATTACGTTTTCAAAGATGGTGAGTTAGTGGTGGTTGACGGTAAGGTTGTACATACCAAATGGGGTACTACGCATATTGTTCGCCCTGACTGGGATATTTCGGTTGAGAAGGATTTACAAAAATACTTTGATCGATTTATGACCATGAAAGTCGGCAATTTTAAAATCAGTGATGATGAAATTACTGAAGACGGTCGTGGCAGTTTGACGACACATACCTTAAATGGCGTGTCGTGAGTGTTTTAGTTTTTGATACGCATGATTTTGTACGACGATTGCATGATGCTGGTTTTTCTGAAACTCAGGCTGAGGTTTTAACTCGTTTACAGCAGGAGTCTGTTAATGCAACATTGGAGCAAGTTCATAATGCTGAGATTGCGACTAAACAAGACCTCAGAGAAACAGAGTTAGCCTTAAAGCATGAGCTTAGAGAAATGGAATTAAAGCTCGAATTAAAAATTGCTGATACAAAGTCTGAATTAATACGCTGGATTGTAGGCGCTGGTTTTTTACAAACAGCTTTAATCACTGCATTATTACTTAAAGTGAGTTCTGGATTATGATTATTAATGGTGTAAGCATTGATGAAACCTTCGCTGAAGCGTTTCCAATGAAAGCAACCCGCGCAATTATTACTGCGCAAAATGAAAAGTGGGCGATGATTTCTGCACAAGCGATGACTGGTTTTGCAACCTCAGTGATTGCATGTGGTTGTGAAGCAGGTATTGAGCGCGTGTTAGATCCTTCTGAAACGCCAGATGGTCGTCCTGGTGTGTCAGTCTTGATTTTTGCCATGGGTGGTAAAGGATTGGCTAAACAATTAGAAACGCGTGCGGGGCAGTGTGTCTTAACATCGCCAACCTCAGCGTTATTTGCAGGGATTGATGACGGTTTACAAATTCCTTTAGGGAAAAATTTACGTTATTTTGGCGATGGCTTCCAAACATCGAAAAAAATTGATGGTAAACGTTATTGGCGCGTACCTGTGATGGATGGTGAGTTTTTAACCGAAGAGACTACAGGCAGGGTTGATGCAGTTGGTGGTGGTAACTTTTTGGTGTTAGCTGAATCACAACCTCAAGCTTTAGCGGCCTGTGAGGCAGCGATTATAGAAATGAGAAAAATGCCGAATGTGATTATGCCGTTTCCAGGTGGTGTAGTGCGTTCTGGTTCTAAAGTAGGCTCTAAATATCCTGCTTTAGGTGCATCTACCAATGATGCATTTTGCCCAACCTTAAAAGGGATAACCAAAACGGATTTATCGCCAGAAATTGAGTCAGTGATGGAAATCGTTATTGATGGTTTGACCAAAGAAGATATTGATAATGTCATGCGCGTAGGTATTCAAGCGGTTTGTGATTTGGGTGCTAGCAATGGTATTAAGCGTATTAGCGCAGGAAATTACGGTGGTAAATTAGGGCCGTTCCATTTTCATTTACAGGAGATTATGGCATGAGCGCTTTAACGTTTATTGTTAAACAAGAAACCGCACAGCGTGTAGATATGTCGCCTTTATCGTGCCAGCTATTAAAAGATTTAAGTGTGGCTGATATTTCTGCCATTGAATTACAAAATGGTAAGCGTAAATTGCGTGTTGATGAGTTATTTGAAATAACAGGTTCAGATACACAGAAAATTCTTATTAAAAATAGCTTTGCTAAATTAGATTTTATTGCCAAAGATTTACAAGAGGGCAGTGTCACTGTTGAAGGTGAAGCCGGTGCTTATTTAGCTATGGGTATGAAATCAGGGTCAGTCACGGTGAATGGTGATGTGGGATTGTATGCCGCGTGTGAAATGAAAAATGGTTTATTAACTATTAATGGTAATGCGGGTGATTTTTTAGGTGCGGCTTTGCCTGGTAATAAACAAGGCATGAAAGGCGGTACGATTATTGTTAAAGGTAATGTTGGTCAGCGTGCCGGTGATCATATGCGCCGCGGTACAATGTTGATTGAAGGCAATGCGGGTGATTATTGCGGTTCACGTATGGTTGCAGGCACGATTGCGGTCATGGGTTCAACAGGTCGTTTCTTAGGTTATGCTATGCAACGCGGTACTTTGCTGCTATGGCAGCAGCCGACCTTATCGGCGACCTTTAATGATTGTGGTTCGCATACCTTGGCATTTTTGCCAATTTTGTTTAAATCTTTTGCTAAATTAGATTCTAAGTTTGCTGATGCAACACAGGCTTTTGATCGAGTGCAACGTTTTGGTGGCGATATGGCTGAAAAAGGTCGTGCAGAAGTGTTAGTTAAGCTGTAATTTCGTTTTTTAGTCGGTTACTTTAGGTTTTAATACATTGGCAATAGAAGTTAGCAATTTAGTACAAACGCGTATTCCAACCAAATATGGCGAGTTTGTACTGCATTATTTTAGTAATACCTTAGATGATAAAGAGCATGTCGCTTTTGTTTTCGGAAGCGTCACAAATAAAAAGCAAGTCCCTGTACGCATACATTCGGAATGTTTTACTGGTGATGTGTTTGGTTCGCGGCGTTGTGATTGCGGTGAGCAATTAGATAAAGCTTTACAATTAATTAGTGAGCACGGTTTTGGCGTATTAATTTATTTACGCCAAGAAGGGCGGGGTATAGGCTTGTTGAAAAAATTACAAGCCTATAATTTACAAGATCAAGGCATGGATACCGTCGATGCAAATATCCATCTAGGTCATTTAGCTGATGAGCGTGAATACACGATTGCAGCGTTAATATTAGCCAATTTAAAGGTGCAGTCGATTCAATTAATCACTAATAATCCCAATAAAATAGATCAGTTAAAAACGTTGGGAGTTAATGTCGAAGGGCGTATTCCGATAGAAATAGAATCCAATTGTGATAATAAAGCTTATTTGCAAACGAAAGCAGATAAGATGGATCATTTTTTGAATAAAGTGAAAAAATAGTTTTATACCTTGTGGTGATTACTATGTAATCGGTGGAGATTTTCAGAACGGAACTTCACAAGGTATAATAATCAATTTACTATCATGCATTGGTGATAGTTGTTAGTAATAAACGGTAGAAACCTAAGCAGTCTATGACGCAGAAATTATTTGTTTTGACAACCGGTTGTCAAATGAACGAGTACGATTCGGATAAAATGGCCGACGTACTAAAAGCCTCTCATGGCATGGAATTAGTAGAAGCACCTGAAGAAGCAGATGTTTTGTTGTTAAATACTTGTTCTATTAGAGAAAAAGCGCAAGAGAAAGTCTTTTCTTTACTGGGGCGCTGGCGCAAGATAAAAGACAAACGCCCTGATGTGATCATTGGTGTCGGTGGTTGCGTTGCTAGTCAAGAAGGTGCCGCTATTCAAAAGCGAGCGCCTTTTGTCGATATTGTTTTTGGTCCTCAAACATTACATCGCTTACCTGAATTATTAAATAAAGCACGCAGTGGCGAAAAACGCGTGGTTGATATTTCCTTTCCAGAAATTGAAAAATTCGATGCTTTACCTGAGCCTCGTGCTGAAGGGCCCAAGGCTTTTGTTTCGGTAATGGAAGGTTGTAGTAAGTACTGTACATTCTGTGTTGTACCGTATACGCGGGGTGAAGAAATTAGTCGCCCAGTACAAAGCGTATTAGAAGAAATTACCAGTTTAGCAGAACAAGGTGTACGTGAAGTCAATTTACTAGGACAAAATGTTAATGCTTATCGTGGCGAAATGGATGAGGGTGAAATAGCTGATTTTGCCTTGTTATTGCATTTTGTTGCGGCAATTGATGGTATCGACCGTATCCGCTTTACGACTTCACATCCCATTGAATTTACCGATGAATTAGTCGATGCTTTCGAAGCTATTCCTGAATTAGTCAGCCATTTACACCTACCAGTACAAAGCGGTAGTGACACTGTATTAGCAATGATGAAGCGGGGACATACGCGAGCAGATTACCTTGCAACCATGGAAAAGGTTAAGGCGGTACGTCCAGGGATTAGTTTATCTTCTGATTTTATTATTGGCTTCCCTGGTGAAACAGATCAAGATTTTGCAGATACATTGGATTTAATTGAGCAAGTGGGCTTTGACTTCTCCTATAGCTTTATTTATAGTGCGCGCCCTGGTACGCCAGCAGCAGAATTCCCTGATGATACCTCTGGTGATACTAAAAAAGAAAGGCTGAGCATATTACAAAAACGCTTAGATGAAATGACCATGGCCATTTCTAATGGCATGATTAATACCGTGCAAACGGTTTTAGTGGAAGGACTTTCTAAGAAAAACCAATTACAAGTGACCGGACGTACAGAAAATAATCGTGTGGTGAATTTTATTGGTCATCCGCGTCTAGTTGGTCAGTTTGTGGATGTTTTGATTACTGAAGCATTGCCTAACTCTTTAAGAGGTCGGGCGGTTGAGTCTTCTCTTGATAAAATCATTCATAAGGCTTAAAGCGTGAGTACAGAAACGGTAGAATTAATTTTAGAGCCCGCTGATAATCAACGCTTAGCTAATTTATGTGGTGAGTTTAATGCGAATTTACAACAAATTGAACAGCGATTGCAAGTAGAGATTGCCAATCGTGGCAACCAGTTTAATATCACTGGGACTGCAGAGGCGATTAAAGGGACAGAAGCAGTATTGCATAAGCTCTTTATTGAAGCCGAGCATGAAGAAATTACTCCTGAACATATACATTTGTCGATGCAGGATGCGCATATAGAAGATCTTGCTCAAGATAATGAACTTTCTGAGGTTTCTATTAAAACTAAGCGAGGTGTTCTCAAAGGACGTGGTGCAAATCAAAAAGATTACCTGAGAAAAATCTTAAGTCATGATATTAATTTTGGTGTCGGGCCGGCAGGGACAGGAAAAACCTATTTAGCGGTTGCTTGTGCAGTTGAGGCCTTACAATCAGAGCAAGTTCGACGTAGTGTTTTGTTTAGACCGGCAGTAGAAGCAGGCGAGAAACT